>JBDLIO010000623.1:0-2649 GCA_039714865.1 Acidobacteriota bacterium
CTGCGGCAGCGATGGTTGCAGCGGCGGCGGTTGTTGTCGTTGCGGTCATCCTCGTCTCTGAGACCGGTCGGACCGGATGGATGCCGTGGAACCGGAATTCGGGAGAGTCTGACCGTCAGATCTTCGCCCTGTCGAATCCGCCGTCCCGGGATCCCGAGGCCCCTATTGGCGCGATCGAGAGTCTGTTGGCCCGGGAAGACCCCGAGCCGCAACTGGTCGAACCGGCGCCGCTCGAGGTGATGGGGCCGCTGGAGCATCCCCCCGAGCTTCCCGAAAGCGGCCTGGCACTGAAGGTCGGCAGGGCCCTCATTCCGGTTCAGTTGTCGGCCGGCTTCGAGGGGTGGACAACGAGCCTCAAAATCGAAGGAGGTCGCGTGACCTCATGTCAGGCGCTCGATGGGTTCGAAACACGCTCCGGGATCGATGAGGTCTGCCGGGAAATCCTCGCTCTCGGGGTGATCGGATTGCAGGACGGCCAGTTCGAAGCGGTGGTTGTCGGGTGGGACGAGGGAAATACGCCGGGGCCAGGACAAGAAGACAATTGAACCGTGAAGACGCAAAGATCGCAAGGGGAACGTGAAGAAGAAAATGAAATCAAGACCCTGAGCCGATCCACCGTGGAAGGTCGGTGACGCTGTGCAGCACCGCGGTGCAGCCGGCTTGCAAGAGGGATTCCCTGGAGGATGCCCCGGTCGTCACGCCGATGACCGGAATACCGGCATTGATACCGGTTTCCACATCGACCGGCATGTCGCCGACGAAGAGGGCGTCGTCGGGACCGTAGGCGGTGATTTCAAAGATATGCTCCAGCATCTTCGGGTCGGGTTTGAAGGCGCCAACGGTTTCCGGTCCGGCGATGACCGCCATCAACGGGGTCCATGCGTGATGGTCCAGCAGTTCTTCGACCCAGGGCAGAGGTTTGTTCGACGCGATCGCCAGAGTGTGATTCCGGGCGAGCCGGAGCAGCGTGTCATTGACCCCGGGCAGTGGTGGTGAGTTCTCCAGGTGGACCTCATAAAAGCACTGTTTGAACCGGTTGAGGATCGTCTCCGGCGGGATCCCGTTCGACGGGATTGCACCGATCAGCTTTTTCGCGCCGTGTCCGACATTCCGGTGGACCCACTCGAGGTTGATGGGGTCGAGGTCGAACTCCGCCAGAGCCAGATTGAGCCCGAGTTCAATTGCGGGAAAGCTGTCGACCAGGGTGCCGTCGAGATCGAAGATGAGCAGCGGACGATCTTGCATCGGCGCAGTGTAGCGCAAGGCCGGGATAAGATAACTGCATGAAGGTGATTTCAGGACTCGAAGTGTTGGCTGATGACGGGGCGCCGATCAAGGGCAGGCGGTGGGGACTTCTGGCAAACCACGCGGCGGTGACGTCCGCCCTGGAACCTGCGCGATCGGCCCTGCTTCAATCGTGCGGACCACCTGAGGTGCTCTTTGCCCCGGAACACGGACTCGAGGGCATTGCTCAGGATATGGAAAGTGTCGGTGACACCCAAGACCCTCTGACGGGGTTGCCGATCCTTTCCCTCTACGGTGATGACGCGACGAGCCTCAAGCCCTCGCCCGATGATCTTCGGGATCTTGAGGCCGTCGTCGTTGACGTGCCGGACATCGGCTCCCGCTACTACACCTTTGCTGCCTCGATGGACGGTTTGATGGCGGTCTGTCAGGACGTTGGTACCGAGGTCGTCGTCCTCGATCGCCCCAATCCGCTGGGAGGCCTTCGTCGGGAAGGCGGGCTGGTCAGGCCGGGTTTCGAGAGTTTTGTTTCCCAGCTGCCGACCCCGATTCGACATGGTCTGACTCTTGGAGAGATCGCTCTGTTGCTGCAAAGGGAACGCTATCCCCGGTTGGAACTGACCGTCGTGCCCTGCCGCGGATGGCGACGGGGACAGCTGTACGACGAGACCGGCTTGCCGTGGGTGCCGCCCAGCCCCAACATGCCGACATTGGATACTGCCCTGATTTACCCCGGCCTGTGCTTGATCGAAGCAACCACCCTGTCCGAGGGCCGTGGAACGACCCGGCCCTTTCACCTCGTTGGAGCGCCATGGATCGAAGCCCGTTCTCTGGTCGAGCACTTAAGGACCCTGAACCTGCCGGGGATCGGCTTCCGGGCGACCTGGTTCCGGCCGGAATTCCAGAAGCACGCCCACGAGGTCTGCGCCGGGGTAGAACTGCACATCTTGGACCGGGAGGTCCTCGAACCCCTGGCTCTCGGTCTGCATCTGATCAAGACAATCCACGACCTTCATCCAGAGGATTTTGCATGGCGGCCCGAGCCTTACGAATTCGTTGGTGATGTGCCGGCTCTCGACCTTCTGACCGGTTCGGCCGAAGCCAGGGAGATCATCGAGACCGGCGGTGAAGTGGCGCCGTTGCTATCCCGGTGGCGCCAAGAGGTCGCGGACTTCAATCGGTCACTCGAGGGTGTGCTGCTTTATCGCTAAGGACCGACCGTGCTCCATGAGGAGGAGTCACCCGTTTCGAAACCGTCGAAGAAGATGCGGACGGCCGAGGGCACGTTGGAGAGGCAGTAGAGAGAACCCCAGCCGGAGCACGCTGTTGAACTTCCAAACTCGCACCATTGGGTGATCGAGTTGGCGGTGCCTGTTGTGCCGGGGAAACCGCCACCGTCCGACG
>JBDLIO010000624.1:0-2648 GCA_039714865.1 Acidobacteriota bacterium
AAGCCAAGTGCCAAATGACCTTCTTCGCCCGGGGCGTTCTTTTGGTAGTCCGTTGCTACGCGGCGTGATTCTTGTTGCTTCCCAAGGGTTGAATACGCGGTAGAGAGCGAGAGGTACACGGCGGGGAACACCGACCCTTGGCGACGGAGCTCTTCCATGTGCTGTCCCTGTTCCAGAAGTCCGGGCGTCTGACCCTGTCGGCCGATGACAAGAAAGGCGTATTCCTCTTCAAGGGAGGAAAGATCATCCACGCAGCCAACGGCTCGCCGCGAGAGTCCTTGGGCCACACGCTGCTGTCCAAGAATCTCATTTCGGAATCAACGCTGCGGACGGCACTCGACACGCAGGCGACCGAAGAGGAACATCGCCGGTTGGGCACTATCCTGATCAGCATGGGCGCCGTCACCGAAAAACAGATCGAGCAACTGATCCGCGAACGGCTCCAGGCCATCACCAAGGAGTTTCTCCACTCGGATACAGGCTTTTTCAGTTTCAAACCGGAAGAGGATAACCCGGCCTCCGACGATCGTCAGTCCCGGCAGGATGTCGATTTGCCCACGGGCATGAACACCGATCAATTCATCCTCGATCTTCTGACGCGACTCGATGCCGTGCAATCGCGGCAGGTCCCCTCAATCTCACCCGACGTCAGCAAGCCGAACGATGCATCATCCGACCCTGGACAATCTCTCGAAGAGGCAGGGCTTTCTTCCATCCTCGATTACATGGTGGACTCTTCCAACTACGGCACAATGACGGCCGAACCGGACAGCGGAATGGATATCGCTGCCAGCCTGGCGGAACTCCGGTCGTTGATGGTGGAGATTCAGCTTCGGTCCCCGTCGTTCACCGGAGAGATCACGCTGATGATCCTCCGTTTTGCAACGCGAGTGGTCAATCGAGGCGTTCTCTGTCATGTATCACCGAGCGGCATCATCGGCATCGGACAGTTCGGATTGGCCCGACGAGAAGAGAGCACCGAAAGCGTCGATCGCCGAATTCGCAGCATGTGCATCCCGCTGAACGAACCTTCGGTCTTCATGGAGGTCTTCGAGACGATGCACTCGTATCAAGGCCGGCTCAGGAGCAGCTGGTGGAACGACCAGCTCGTTCGGTTCCTCGGAGGGCCGGCCCCGACCGAAGTCATTGTCATTCCCATCATCGTTGACGGTATGATCGAGGGGATGTTTTATGGAGACAACGTTCCGCACGACCGGGCGATCGGACCGGTTCATACCTTGGAACTCCTGATGATCGAAGCCGGACTTGCCATGGAAAAGACCTTGTTGCGTACCCGCCTGAAACAAATCCAGGATCAAGCTCGCATCCTGGAAACACCATCGGAGGCTCCTTCGTGAAACGAGATACGCCATGACGCCACAAACCGTCATGACCATCGATGATTCTGCAGCGATCCTGACGATCATCGCGGCCTACCTTGAGGACTCGGAGTTCAAGGTCATAGCATCCGAGCGGGACGGCCGCAGAGCGGTCGAAGTTTTTCAAGAAATCCGGCCGGACATCGTCCTGTTGGATTTGATCATGCCCGGCCAGTCCGGCATGGAGACTCTGTCCCAGATCCTGGCATTGGATCCCGACACCTGTGTGGTCATGGTCAGCTCGCTGGGCACGGAGGATGCCGTACACCAGTGCCTGAGCACCGGGGCCAGAAGCTTCCTCCAAAAGCCGTTCTCTCGGGACGCATTCATCGATTTCCTTCGAAATCTCGAAAACCAACCACGGGCCTCGAGGATCGAATCGTGAGTTCGATGTTCTTTGGTCACTATCTTTTGGAACACGGTGCCATTAATCGCGAGGCCCTTCTGGATGCCATCGAGAAGCAGCGCTGCACCAACCGATCCCTGCCGGACATCGCCGTCGGGGAAGGGCTTTTGCATCAAGAAAAGGCCGATCAGATCCACGCGATGTACCGGATCTCCAACTCGAGCCACGAAGACCTCTGCATTTCGGAAGGACATCTGTCCCGAACCGATGTCGAGAGACTCAGTCGTAAACAATCCGCCGAGTGGCTCCGAATCGGGGCCGCTCTCGTCAAGGGAGGGCATCTGTCCGAGGCCGCCCTGACGACACACCTCGAAAACTTCAACGCCATCGAGGCTGCGGAGCAGAGAACCCTGAAAAGTGATTTCAACCACCTCGAAGAACCGAAAATTGTCCGAGCATGTACCGAACTGGCATTACGCCACGTAGCCCGCGTTACCGGCGCCCCGGTCAAACTGCAACGGATTGACCTTGGCGACGGCACCCTGAGACAGGGATTTCGTCGTTTCGCACAGAACATCGTCGGCGACAGAGGATTCTGCATCACGGTCGATCTTGGCGACCCCCTGTTTTCGATTGCAATTCGAGGCATGCTGGGCGTAGAGGTTGATCCTGCCGGTGATGCCGCCCGTGATGCCGGCTGCGAGCTGATCAACCTGATCGGAGGCAATGCCTGCACCCGGCTCGAACCCGAGGGCTTTCACCTCCGGCCTGAGCCTCCCTTCTCATCCGACATTTCAGATCCCGGCCACGAGAAGAGGCCGTCGGTCCGAGGCGCCGCCCTGGCGGGCGATGATCATTTCGAACTCAATGTTTTCATGAATCCGCCATGAGAAATGAACTGGTCTACGTCGTCCACTCAGAGC
>JBDLIO010000625.1:0-2635 GCA_039714865.1 Acidobacteriota bacterium
CCGGCAGTGTCAGGGCGAAGTTGGACACTACTGGGTTCAAAGGCGCGATTTCCAAGTCGATCCTGGTGATGACCGATGACCCCGGCGTTCCCACGATGACGTTGGCGATCAAGGCGGTCGTCCAGCCCTACATTGACGTGATGCCGCGGTCGCTCGTGCGCTTCAACGCGCTCCAGAAGGAAAAAGCCGAGCAGAAGGTCGTGCTTGTGGGTACCGAGAGGTCTGGGGCCTTCACGGTGACCGGCGTAGAGACTGAGAGTGACGCATTCGACGTGTCCTATAGGGCCCTTGGTGACGGCGAGAGGATCGAGGGCAAATCGGATACGCAGTACGAGATCATCATCAAGTTGAACGAAGATGCTCCGGTCGGACCGATCAGTTCCGTCGTCAAGGTCATGACGACTGCTCCCGAGGCGAAAGTCGTTGAAATCAAGGTCTTCGGAGTTCTCCGGGCTCTCTTGAGGGTTACGCCCCCTGAACTCCAGTTCGGCGCGGTAGAAGTGGTTCAGGCCCCGGGACGGAATTTGATCATCGTCAATAACCGCCCGGGCACGTCGGTCGAAATCACTGATGCGTCAATCGATGACCCTGCCTTTTCGACTGAGATCGTGCCTGTCGAAAAGGGCAAGAGGTACCAGGTCACGGTTTCGGTCAAGCGTAACGCTGCGGCCGGCGTCAAGGATGCCACGCTCGTACTGAAGACCACGGACCCGGACAGCCCGGAATTGAAGGTGCCGGTCCGGGCCAGCCTCCGCTGACTCCGAGTGAGGACCCTCGGCATCGAGACCTCATGCGACGAGACGGCTGTCGCCGTACTGGACGGTGACGGCAGAATTGAGTTTGCCCTGCTGTCGTCTCAGATCGCGACGCACGCGCCATTCGGCGGTGTCGTCCCTGAAGTGGCCTCGCGCGAGCACCTCAAGGCGTTGCCCGTATTGGTGGACCAGGCGCTGCAGCATGCAGGTGGGCCTCCCGAGTTGGTGGCGGTTACGGCCGGACCAGGACTGGTCGGGGCTTTGCTGGTTGGAGTCCGGTTTGCCGCTGCGTTCGCCTGGGGTCGTTCCATAGACATCGTGGCGGTCGATCACCTCGAAGGGCACCAGGTATCTCCCTTTCTCGATCTCGACGGGGGGCCTGCCAGGGTTGCTCCAATTCCCGTACTCGGGCTTGTGGCGTCCGGGGGCCACTCGGCGTGGTACCTCACCGGGGCTGAGGAGACCACTCGCCTGTGTCGAACACGAGATGACGCTGCCGGCGAAACCTTCGACAAGGTCGCCAAGGTCCTGGGCCTTCCGTATCCCGGGGGGCCGGGTATCGACCGTCTGGCCCGTTTGGGGCAGGGCGCAGGTACGGCTTTCCGTCAACCCCGACTCAAGGATGAGACCCGTGATTTTTCATTTTCGGGCCTCAAATCGGCGGCGATCCGTGAAATTCGCACGCGGGGACTTGAGAGCCTCGGAGAAGAACGGGTCGGCCAGGCCGGTCGTGACCTGATGGCGAGTTTCGAGGCAGCGGTGGTGCGACAGCTGCTGACGCCGTTGCCGGATTTTGTCAGAGAACATCAACCGGCCGTGATTACGGCTTCCGGTGGGGTCGCGGCCAACACGTTGCTGCGCCGGGAACTCGAGGCTGCAGGGGCCGCCTTGGGCGTTGAAACTCTGCTGCCTCCCCTCGGTCTGACCACCGACAACGCCGCCATGATCGCCCGGGCAGGACAGCTCGCTTGGCAACGTGGGCGCAGGGATGATCCTCGCCGCATGGATGTCATCGCGCGCGAGGTGTGGCATCCTCCTGGTATGCGAAGGCAGTTGGAGCGGCAACTTGCCGTCGAGCAGGCCTCGATCGCACCGCAGGGAGAGTGTTGATGAAAAAATCTGTGACTCGAGAATATTACGAGGCTATCCTCGTGGCCTTCATCTTGGCCCTTTTCGTTCGGACCTTCGTCTTCGAGAATTTCAAGATTCCATCTGGATCGATGGAGGACAACCTTCTGATTGGGGACCACCTGGTGGTCAACAAATATCTCTATTCCCCAAACTGGCAGACCGTGCTGCACAAATTGCTGCCCTACCGGGAGCCGCAACGGGGGGATGTCGTTGTTTTCAAATATCCTGAGGATCCCCGGCGTGACTTCATCAAGCGATGTATTGCGATCGAAGGCGATACTATCGAAATTCGGGGCAAGAAGCTGTGGTTGAACGGTGAAGTCAAAGATGAGCCCTACGTCGTGTTCAAGGACCCACGGGTTCGGGGCACCGGTCCCGGAGTGCCTGCCCGCTTCCGCAACCGGGACAACTTCGGGCCCTACACCGTTCCCGCCGGCAGTATCTTCTGCCTCGGGGACAACAGGGACAACTCGTTGGATTCCAGGTTTTGGGGCCCGGTGCCCATGAGTTACCTCAAGGGCCGGGCGGTGCTGATCTACTGGTCGTACGAAGCCGAGAGGAGCGACTGGAAGTGGAGGGGCATCGGGCATCGAGCGAAGCAGTTGGCCGAGGTATTCGTTCACTTTTTCACGCGGACCCGGTGGGAGCGACAGTTCAGGCTGATTCGATGACCCCGATTTCTGGTAGAGTTACATCAGGAGGCGTTCTATGAAATTCAGGCGGGATCGTGGTGATGTGCCAGTTGGATG
>JBDLIO010000626.1:0-2630 GCA_039714865.1 Acidobacteriota bacterium
GAAATAATGGAGCGGGTCAATACAATCCTGCTGGAAACACCGGGCGTCAAAAACACCATCACCGTCGGCGGCTATACCCTGTTGGACGCCATTCAGGGCTCCAACTACGGCTTCTCGATTTCGACCCTGGAACATTGGGACGACCGTGAGCACACCGTCGATCAATTGATGCGTATGGTCCAGCCCAAACTCGCACAGATCCAAGAGGGCGTCGTCTTCGCCTTCGGACCACCCCCGATCGCCGGTCTCGGCGCCGCGGGCGGTTTTCAGCTCGAACTCCAGGACCGAGGAGGCGCCGGGCTGATCCTGCTCGAAACCGTCGCCAACGACATCGTCGGAAAGGGCTGGGGCAGTCCTGTCATCACACGCGTCAATCAGAACTTCCGGGCCGGGGTACCCCAACTCTTCGTCGACATCGACCGGACCAAGGCCAAGAGAATGGGCATCCCTCTCGAGGCCATCTTCAGCACCCTGCAGGCCAACCTCGGCGCGACCTACGTCAACGATTTCAACCTCTTCGGACGTACGTGGCGGGTCATGGTGCAGGCAGACCAGCAGTACCGGGCCCAGCCCGAGGACATCATGCGCCTCGAAGTTCGAGGGGCCTCGGGGAAAATGGTGCCTCTGGGCACCCTTGTGCGAGTGTCCAGCACCGTCGGGCCGGAGACCATCAACCGTTTCAACATGTTCCCCTCGGCCACGATCACCGGCTCGCCGATGCAGGGCTACAGCGAAGGCGAAGCGGCAGATGAGGTCGAGCGCATCGTTCGCGAAACCTCTCCATCCTCAATCGGCATGGAGTGGTCCGGGGTCACCCAGCAGCAGAAGGCGGCGGGCAATCTCGCCCCGTTGATCTTCGGCATGGCGATCGTCTTCGTCTATCTCTTTCTTGCCGCACAATACGAGAGCTGGTCCATTCCCTTCTCGGTGCTCTTGACCGTTCCCCTGGCCATACTCGGAGCGGCCTTGATGACCATGGCCCGCAGTCTCGACAACGGCATCTACTTCCAGATCGGCATGATTCTCCTGATCGGCATGGCCTCGAAGAACGCCATTTTGATCGTCGAGTTCGCCAAGCAACTCCATGAGGAGGGCCAGTCGGTCCTGGAGGCCGCGTTGAACGCAGCTCACCTGAGATTCCGGCCCATCTTGATGACGGCCTTTTCCTTCATCCTCGGAGTCATCCCGTTGGTAATCGCCACCGGCGCCGGCGCCAAGAGCCGGGTCGCCCTGGGCAGCGCGGTCCTTGGCGGCATGGCCATGGCGACACTGCTCGGGGTCTTCGTCATCCCGCTGCTCTACTACGTCATCCAGAGCCTGTCGGAACGATTCTTCGGTTCTGATGTCGCAACACAGCCAGTCTCTCCAGATCCCGAAACGGCTGGGTAGAAATCTCAGAGCGGGAGGGGATAAACCCCTCCCCTACGCCAAGAACAACGTAGGGGCGGGGTTTATCCCCGCCCTGTGTTTATCCGACCTGGCGCCGTTACCTCGAAAATGCCGCGGCCAGGCCTCGGTCAAAGGTCTTGATCTCGGCCACGCTGTGGTGCCGGCAGGCGGCGATGTGGAGAAGATCCCGGGCGCCCAACCCGGTGTGATGATCGGCGAGCAATCGAGCAGTCAGAACGTCTTCCCCCTCGATCGGCCATACCGTGGGGATGCACGACTCAACCAGGGTCAGAGCGGCGTCAAGCGTTTCCCATCGTTCTACCGGGATATAGGCGTGAAGCAACTCCTGCATCACCTCCGCCGAGGTGCACAGATCCTGCCGGCCCCGCCGCACCGCATCCTCGAAAAACGCCTGGGCCTCGGCCCGCAGGGGATGGGCACGCCCAACCGCGTACATCAGAACATTGGTGTCGACGAAGATCATGATTGGGGTACACCCGTAGATCGAGACTGGGCGATAGAGGCAAGATGTTCCTGCCAATCGGGTTCAACTCCCCGCTCCCGATCGCCACACTCGGCGAAGAACGCCCGCAGGGCCTCGAGCGAATCGATCTTCGGTGGGCGGACCTTTTCAAGCCGATCATGGGCTGCCTTGCGCAACCACCCACTGAGTGACATGCCCTCCAGTCCGGCTTGCCGCCGAAAAGCCTCCCTCTCGACCTCATTCATGACGACTTGAACTCTGAGCGACATGCGGTATCTCCATTCATGTTACATATTGATCTTACACTATCTTGGATCGCCCGGGCCCTCCGGGCGTGGCTGCGGTTGGTGGCAGGGCGCTGTCGCGGCCGCCGACGCTGCCCCGGTCGCTGTTATCTGTCGCTGAATCTGCCGCTGTCCCTGGATTTCAACCCCGGCCTTCGGGAGCGCCTCGCGGCACTCCCGCTCGGTGCGTTTCCTCAAGGGGCGACATTGTTGAAACTTGGGGGAGTACCGCCCCTTGAGGAAAACGACCTCGGCGGCCTACGGCGTTGGCTGAGACTCGATTGCTGAGGCGTGCGCCGTGGATTGCCACCCTATGCATTGTTCGCAACTGCGCTTATGGCGGAAGGTCACCTTGAGAACAATGCAAAGAGTGGCACGTCCCGTTGAAGGTTTTTGGCGCTCTCCGTCTTGGACGCCGCCGTGTTCCTGTCCTTCTTCTTCTGTGTTTCTCTTTGCGTCCTTTGCATCTCTGC
>JBDLIO010000627.1:0-2620 GCA_039714865.1 Acidobacteriota bacterium
AGGTTCCACCCGAGGTCAGGGTCATGAACAGCAGGTGAAGAAAAAAGGTGAAAACCAACAGAAACTGAAAGAGCCATACCGGGCCAGGGAGGCCGGCCGCGTCAACCGCAGGAATCAGGTCCGGAGTCATTGTCCACCTCCCGTCGATACTGGCGACACGTCACAGAAGTCAATGTTCCCAGGTAAGCCGCCAGGGCCTCGAGGTCTTCGTCGTTTCCAACAAAGGGTGGCATCATCGGGTAGGCGGTGGTCTGCGTGTCGAATTGCGCCGTCCGGTCGGCCTCGGCATATGCCGGCCCCATATCCCGCAACTGCTCGAGCGTTCCCGTGATCATACCCGCCAGAAGATCGAGGACCATCTCCTTGTCCGCCCGCATTTCTTCTGCGCCAGGCATGAACTCCACCATTTCCTCATAGGCGGAATCGGGATGGCACGAGGCGCAGCCGGCCTCGTAGGCTACGGCCCCCGAACCGGGTGGATCGTCCGCGACCACAGCCATCATCTCCCCGAAGGTCGGCAGTGCCTCGGTGATGCTCTGATACCCGGCGAGAGTGTGACAGGCCGAACATTGACGCTTGAAAACCTGACGGCCGATGACGACCGGATCTTCCGATCCTTCGATCGTCATCCACCCTGTATAGGCCTGAAGACCCATGGAATTGATCCGCTCGATATCCTCGACCAACAACCCGTTGGAAAACTGATGACTGTGAATCAGGAAAGGCTTCCGACTGCCCTCGCGAAGGCGCTCATAGCCTCCAAAAAAGGCAAAGGCAGCCACCATGACCAGGACGCCGGGTACGACCCCCTTGACCATTCGCGGAAAAGCCATCAGGAACACGATCGCCAGGACCAACGCCACCGCCAGGGCCCACAACGTCAACGATCGGGTTGCCGCCAGCGTGGCCATCGTGGGAGACTCACCCAAAAAGAGGGCTCGCGTCGTCTCGCCCAGTTGTGTCTCCCACCACCGATAGCCGACGTAGGAAATCAACGAGCCGGCCACCAGCCAGCCACCGATGTACCGTACCAATCTCGAGCCGGCCTCTCGGCTCTTCGCCGCAGGAAAGATCATGAAGGCTGCAGCCATCATCAGGGCGATTCCTGTCCGAAGCAGTGTCGCCGGCCAATAGGTCGGATTGAAGAAACCATCCCAGAAGGCGTGGCTCTCGAGCCACTTTCCGGGCGTCAGTTGGAAGGTGATGATTCCGTTGATGACGACCAGCGATCCATAGGCGCCGACGAAGTAAAGCCACCCGACCATCATGTGTGCCTTCTTCGAAATCTTGCCCCAGGTGCCGTAGTACACCAGGGCAGCAACGATCTCCAGGATGAAGAACACCCACTCAATTGCCCATCCCCACACATAATTGTGAATCAAGCTGGAAATCGCCCCCGGTGAGATCAGGCCGGCCACCACCCAGATGCCGACCCCGGAAATCGCACCGTACACGGTGGATACGAGAATCAGAACGAGCGAGGAGCGTTTGGCCAGTTCCCGAAGTTCAGGGTCATTTCGGCGTACTCCGAGGGTTTCCGTCACCGCGATCAACAGCCCCCCTCCGACAGCAAAATGCGCAACAATTACATGGGGGACAGCCACCAGCGCCATCAGCATTCCCCCGCCCATCGCCAAATCCCAGATTGGATAATCCATCAATACCCCCTTTTATAACTGTACCCGATCTGCACTGTCTTTCCCCTTCTCTTGACCGGAGAGTTACGGCCGGGTTTGCCTCCCCATTTACAGGCCTATCTTCCCCTTGACAGGTAGGGCATCGAGACATATCATTTGGTAGAGACATTGAAAATGAGTCTGGTTAAGAGGGAGTAATCATGAGCAAGTTAGCCCAACGTGCGCAAAAGCTTTTCATTCAGCACCTGAGGGAGAACAACCTCAAGGTGACACAGGAACGACTGGCCCTGCTGGATGAGATCTTTTCAACCAGCGACCATCTGGACGCCGACGACCTGCTGGCCAGGATGAAAGCGAAGAAGCGCAAGGTCTCCCGTGCAACGGTGTACCGGACCCTCGACCTCCTGGTGCAGTGTGGGCTGGTCCGCAAGAGCCGGTTGGGCCGAGAGCACTATTTCTACGAGAAGATGGAGCCGGGCGGCGGGCACCACCACATGGTCTGCATGGCCACCGGCAAGATCATCGAATTCTGGGATGCCGACCTGGACGAGCGCCTCCGTCATATCTGCCACGACCACAAGTTCCGGCCGTCCTTCATCTCAATCCAGATTCAAGGACTGAGCCAGGAGGGCCAGAAGGTCGAACAGGAGACATCGTTCTTTTAGCTTTTAGCTCTCAGTTCTCAGTCAGGAGCTTTCGGCCTTTGCTATCGTAACTTTGGCGATTCTCCTTTTGCCGACTTGGATCAAAAGTGATTTCTCAGCATCTGCGGCCACGGTTGTCTTTGGGTCACCTGCAGCCTCACCGTCGACCTTCACGCCGCCCTGCTTCATCAACCGGCGAGCCTCCGAATTGGAGGCGGCCAACTCGGCCAGAACCAGGACCTTCGTAGGAACAGACGGGCATATCGTCGGAACGCTTAACAGTATATTCAGTACTGCAGGAGGACATAATCAAATTAACTTTTACGGAGGAGAAAATCA
>JBDLIO010000628.1:0-2615 GCA_039714865.1 Acidobacteriota bacterium
CCCAATGATAATTATTACCGAGTTGTCTTTGTTCGGCGGGATCTCCACGAGGTGCTGGCGTCCCAACAGAAGATGTTGGACAGGCGGGACGAGGTTCACGAAACCGAGGACGAGGCGATGCTGAAGATGTACGAGCAGCATCTGGAGAAAGTCCAGTTTCAGCTCCGTTTCAGAGAGTATTTCGACGTCCTCTATGTTAATTACCGGGACGTGTTGAGCGACCCTCAGCGGGAGGCTGGAAGGATGAACGATTTCTTCGGGGGGCACATGGATGTCGGCGCCATGGCTGCGGTGGTCGATCCCAACCTCTATCGAAATCGAAGGGAACAGGGCTGATCGGGTTAGCCCGCACCTACATCTAACTCTCTGAGTTTGCGTAGAATAGAAAATTGTAGGCGGGTCCTTCAGGGCCCGCTATCGGCTGAACGCAGGCGTTCCACCCCGCGAACCTGAGCGAAGTGGAGAGGGATGGTACGGGCCAGAGAGGACTGGATGCAGAGAACCGGGCGCAGGGTTCATTGCTGTTCCCTAATCCCTAATCCCTAAGATCTGACATCTACTCGATGTACCCGAGAGTCTTCAGCATCGCCTCGTCCTGACCGGTCAGGCCGCCCTCATCTGCAGCGGTGTACAACGGTTTGGCGGCCAGGCGGGCCAAGAGAACCTGCCGAAGACCTGCAGTGATGATCCGGTGTTCTTCCGCGCAGTTGGTCGTTTCTCCACGATCGTTCGAAAGGTCGAAAAGCTCCAGTTCAGCGGGGGTCCGAACGACCAGTTTCCACCTGGGTGTTCGGAGTCCGTAGATCGGGTGCTCGTGAGCCGTTCGGATAACCATGGCTCGGGGGTGTGCGGCTGCTTCGGCCAACAGGTCACGGCCTGTTACAGGGTCTGGGAAGTTCTGCCCTGCCAGGGCAGCCATGGTGGGAGCCAGGTCGGCCAGTGAGGCCGGTTGGGAGATCAGTTCTTCCCCTGGAGGATCGATGCCCTGTGGAAGCTTCAAAATGAAAGGAACCCTGACCATTTCCTCGTAAACGCTTGCGTTATGGCCGATCTTGCTGTGCTCTCCGAGAGCTTCCCCGTGGTCTGAGGTGACCAGGACTGCAGTCCGTTCCCAGTCCCGTCGTTTCCTCAGGGCACTGAGAAGCCGGCCGACCGCATCATCGGCTTTGAGGAGATTGCCGTCGTACAAGGCCCGAGGCTGCTCAAGGTCGCCCCGGGTGATGGTCGCGGGGTCGTGGTTGAAGAGATCGATGAAGGCCCGGGAGCCGTCGGCGGGTCCCTGGTAGTTCGGATCGGAGAATTGGTCGAAGGCTGGGCCGGGTTCGTAGGGTTCGTGTGGGGGCACCATGTGAACCATCAGGTGAAATGGTAGATCCTGCGGTTGGTCCCTGAGCCAGGCCACGGCCATATCGACGAGGCGGTGAGGATCGAGGGCCGGTCCTCTTTTGACCCCTCTCCACGCCTCTTCGAATATCTGGTAGCCCTGATCCACACCGAGTTTCTTGGAATTGTTGGGTGTGGCGGAGAACGCGGCCGTCGTGTAGCCGGCCTCCGCCAACACCTCGGCCAGAGTTGTCGATTCGTTTGAGAGACTCTGGCCGCGATTGACTACGCCGTGGTCCAGGAAGGAAAGCCCGGTCGCCATCGTTGGAACTGAACAGAGAGTGTAGGGCGCCAAGGCAACGGCATCAGTGAAGACAACCGAATCGGCGGCCAGTACATCGATATGCGGCGTTGTCAGTCGGTCGGCGCCGTAACACCCGAAGCGATCCGTTCGGGCTGCGTCGAGGATAACGACGACAAGATTGACGGGCCGGTCCTCAATCGTGTCGCTCTGTTTGACCGTCACTCTGGTCGGCAAATCAATATCGGTCAGCCAGGGGGCGGTGATTCGAAGGGGCCTATCCTCGATGGTTGGAACTTTGATCTCGAGAAAGGCAGTTTCGAAATCGGCGGGGAGTTGAATTGTCGCCCTGGCAGGGCCACTGGCGCCCGGCTCTATGCTCAGGCTGACGGGCGCTGATTGATCCATCAGATCATGGGCCGTGACGAACAGAGAGTCTGCCGAGGATCTGGGACGAATTTCGAATTCCAGCTGTTTCGGGCCGTCTGGATTGACCGAGGTGACGATGGTGCCGGCTTTTCTGACAACCAGACGGCGGTTGCGGGAGATGTTGGCTGGAGGCGCCGTCCGATCTCGACCGAACTTGCTGAACATCCTGATCGTGCGGATCGAGGCGGCAATCTCACCGAAGCTGCCTTCCATGATCGCAACATTCCGAAACCAGGCTGCCAGGGGTCGTGAATCACCGCTGCCACGACGGTCCGACGGTCTGACGGTGTGATCGAAATTGAAGACAAGCCGGTTGAGCCCAACCGCCTGCGTTTCGACCGGCATCCGAAGTGTCGACAGCGGGTTGGAGTTTGAAATCTTGACTCGACCCAATGTGTTTCCATTGAGCGTAACTGATGCGTACTGGGGTCTTTCGAACAGGTCTCCTGTCGAATTGGTGTTGAGGATCAGGGTCCGGGCCGAGACAGTTTCAAGCCGAAAATCCAGGTCGGACTGCCTGCCGACGGCCCAGGTGCCTCCTCGTTCCCGAATGGACCATCCG
>JBDLIO010000629.1:0-2605 GCA_039714865.1 Acidobacteriota bacterium
GGCGCCACGCTGTTCGACGTCGAGATTGAATTGCACCCGACCCGGGAGGTCCTCCTGAGGGCCGGCTACTCGGCCAATGCCGATGTCGTCATCCGGGAGAAGACCGACATCGTTCTCATCCCCGAACGCCTCCTGTTGTTCGAGGATGACGGCGCCTCGACCTTCGTCGAGTTGCCAGGCGAAGGGCCGGAAGCCGAACCGGTCAAGGTCGCCGTCGAACTGGGTCTGTCGGACGGCCTCAACGTGGAGATCCTCTCCGGAGTCACCGACGGCGATCAGATCGTGCAGAGACCACCAAGGGAGATCAATTGATGAAGGAGCTCTCAGTCGAAAAGGCTGGGAGGCTATGATGCTAGGACGCTTGGATGCCACAACAACCGAGCCGACAGTCGATGAGATCGACGGACACAACAATGAACACTCAGCGCCCAAGGTCCTTGAACCCAAGAACCCTCGACCTCCCGTCTTGCGTCCGGACGTCCCGATATCCCAGCTTCCCAACATTCCTTGTGGACCGTCTGTCTTGCGTCCCAGCGTCCCAGCGTTCCAGCTTCCTAGCCTTCGAAACCCTCCAACTCCTGTACGCCACCCACGCTCATGACCGGGATCGGTTCTTTCTTCATGCAGCTCATTCGGGACGTCTGGACCCAGAAGCTGCGGACCTTTCTGACCGCCTTCGGCATCGTCTGGGGCACGGTGGCGGTCAGCCTGTTGCTGGCGTTCGGCCAGGGACTCTACCTCCACCAGACCAAGAGTTTTGCCGGTCTCGGCGATCGCATCGTCATCGCCTGGCCCTCGAGGACCTCTCTGCCTTTCGAAGGCCTGGGCAAGGGCCGACGCATTCGCCTCGACGAGAGCGACATCGACTTCCTCAAGGCTCAGGTTCCGGGCATCAAGGCCATCTCCAGTGAATACGCCCAGCAACTCCAAGTCCGGTTCGGCGATCGCACCCGGTCAGTCGATATTTCAGGCGTCACACCGGTCTTCGGCGTCATGAGAAATCTGATTCCTGCAGAGGGCGGACGATTCATCAACCCGGTTGATCTGGAGCAAAGACGCCGCGTGGTCTTTGTCGGCAATCAGATCGCCGAGGACCTGTTCGGCGAGAGTGATCCTGTCGGTCAGACTCTCTTCATCCACGGCTCCCCCTTCCAGATCGTCGGGGTCCTCTTGGCCAAGGACCAGGACTCCTCGTATTCCGGACGCGACCACTCGATGATGTTCATTCCGGGAAGCACATTCCGCGCTTTGACCGGCCGGCGATACGTCAATCTATTCATATTCAAGGCGGTCACACCCGATCTCAATGCAGCGCTGACTCGAGAAGTCACCGCCGCCCTCGGCGGCCGGAAGCGTTTCGACCCCAACGACACCCAGGCGGTCCAGGTGTGGGATACGACCGAGATGTTCGTCTTTTTCGACGCCTTCATGCTGGGATTCAATGTCTTCCTCGGGCTGATGGGAGTGCTGACCCTGGTCGTCGGAGGCATCGGTGTCTCCAACATCATGAACGTCGTCGTCGAGGAGCGAACCCGCGAGATCGGCATCAAAATGGCCCTCGGCGCACGCTCACGCGTCATCTTGAGTCAATTCATGTTGGAGACCATGGTCCTGACCGGCGTCGGCGGGGCCATCGGCCTGGCCATCAGCTACGGCCTGGTGGTTATCTTCCCCCACTTCGGTCTGAGTGATTTCCTCGGCAACCCCGTCTTGGAGCCACAGACTGCTCTCTTGACAGCCGGTCTGCTGGGCGTTGTCGGCTTCCTCGCCGGGTTTTTCCCGGCTCGTGATGCCGCCGGCCTCGATCCCGTCATCGCGATGAAGGTCTGACCATGCGTACCTTGGATATTTCCGTCGTTACCCAGCTCTTCGCCAAGGCGTCCAGCCTGCAACGAAAACGGGCCGTCTTGACCGTCGCGGCGATCGCATGGGGCACCGTGGCCATCTTGATGCTGCTGTCGTTCGGGCAGGGCCTGCGGGATCAGCTGGTGCGCGGCAAACACGGCATGGGAGAAAACCTCGCGGTCTGGTGGCCCGGTGAGACCACCAAGGTCTGGGAGGGTCTGCCTCAGGGGCGGGCCATTCGTCCACGGATGGAAGACATTGCCTACCTCAGGGGCCGCATGCCGACGGCCGAGAACGTCGTCGGTGAGATCACTTCGTGGCAGACGACCTTGACATGGGGAACGACGACGGTCTCCAACAGGGTCACCGGCGTCAACTGGAAGTATGGCGAACTGCGGTATCACTGGCCCCGTGCAGGAGGACGCTTCATCAACGCTCACGATGAGGCGGAAAAACGGCGGGTCATCTTTCTCGGCAACGAACTGGCCGAGGACATTTTCGGCAACCACGAGCCGGTCGGAGAAACCCTTCTGGTCAATCAGGCGCCCTACCTGGTCATCGGAGTCATGCAGCGCAAGATCCAGATGGGCACCTACAAGGGCCCCGACGAGGGCAATGCCGTCATCCCCATCACGACCTTTGCCTCGCAGTTCGGACGGCAGCAGTTGACCAACATCGTCTACAAGGTCGGCTCTGCGGAGGCCATGCCCCAGGCCCAGAAGGAATTCAATGAGGGCCTCGCAGCCAAGTATCGCTTCGA
>JBDLIO010000630.1:0-2594 GCA_039714865.1 Acidobacteriota bacterium
TCGGGGTTGAACCTCGCGGAATAGTGCAGGGCATCGCCCAGGAGCAGCCGTCCCTCGGCATCGGTATTGTCGACTTCGACGGTCTTCCCGCTTGCCAGGGTAATAATGTCGCCGGGCTTGATCGCGGTGCCGGAGGGCATGTTCTCGGCGGTCGGGATCAGGCCGACGACCTTGATCGGCAGCTCGAGCTCCGCAACGGTCCGCATGACGCCCATGACGGTGGCGGCGCCTGCCATGTCGTACTTCATCCAGCCCATGCCGGCCGACGGTTTGATCGAAATGCCACCGGAGTCGAAGGTGACTCCCTTGCCGACCAGAACGACCGACTTCTTGGGTTTCTTCGGGCGGTGTTCGATGACGATCATCCTGGGTTCTTCGACACTGCCCTGGCTGACGGCCAGAATGCCGCCGCACTTCTCCTTCTGCAGCTCCTTGAGTCCGAGGATCGTGACCCGCAGACCGCCGACTTCTTCGGCCATCTCTTTGGCAGCCGAGGCCAGCGCCTCCGGCGTCAGGTCGTTGCCCGGCCGGTTGGCAAGGTCGCGGGCGAGGTAGACCGAGGTCCGGAACATGCGGGTCGTCTGCAGGCGGTCATCAAGCTCCTTTTCGGTCTCGCCGGAAAAGGGAATGACGTGTACGCCGTCGATCTTGTCGAATTCGTTCTTCTTCGATTTGAAATGGTCGAAGGTGTAGTCCGCAACAGCAGCTTCGCGAAGAGCAAACAGCCGCGACTCCGCCTCGGTCATGCCGTGCACCCGAACCGGAATGGCGAGGCCGATCTGGTACTCGCGATTCTTGGTCGCCTGCCGCATTACTCGGTGGAGAATGGTCCTCAGCTTGGACTGGCTCAATTCACACTCTTCGCCGACGCCGACGAAAGTAATGCGGTGAGCCATGTCGATCGGACATTCGCCGGAGATCAGTTCGCCTGATTCGCCGCGAGGCCCGAGTGCTTTCGCTTTTGCTTTCAGGGCTCGTTTTTCCTTGGTCGGAATTTCGAGCTTGCTCAGGGGGTCGCTGCCGGTGCAGTGAAGGACATAGAGGCAGTCGAGTGATTCTTCTGGGGTTGAACGTAACTGATAAAGGTCGGCCATCGGGTATTGAACCCTCCCATCATACAATTCGGGCGGGGATTCTAGCACGGAAGTGCTGGAAATGCACGCATTTTCCCTAAAGCAAGGCACTTGCGGGGGGTTACTTCAACTGAACGGCACCTTGACGACCTTCGACAACCCAGCCGACGATGACGGCCGAACTGATCCGCCTGCACAGGGTAGTGGCCGCCTCCGGTGTAAGGGCGGCCAGGAGACCGCCGGAGGTCTGGGGGTCCAGGGCCAGGTCGACCCGTAAACCGTCCGCTTCAGGACCAAAGGTCAAGACGGCTTCAAGGCTTTCGCGGTTCTTGCCGGCGCCGGCCGGCACGAAGCCGGACGCTGCCGCCTCCAGCGCCCCGGGGAGGGCGGGGAGATCGGCCAGGGAAAGCACGATCTCAATGCCGGAAGCCTCCGCCATTTCCGCGACATGGCCGGCGAGGCCGAAACCAGTTACGTCGGTGACGGCATGGGGGCCCAGCGGCAACAGGGCTTCGGCCGCCGATCGATTGAGGGTGCTCATCCACCGGACGGCCGTGCCCAGGTCCGCCTCTGAGGCTTCGTCCCCCTTGGCGGCGGTGGTCACGAGGCCCGTGCCGAGGGGTTTGGTCAGGACCAGGACGTCTCCCGGGCGGGCGCCACCGTTCCTCCAGATGCGCTGGGGGTGGACCAACCCGGTAACTGCAAGTCCGTAGAGCAGCTCCTGGCCTTCGATGGTATGGCCGCCGGCCAGGACAGCCTCGGCCTCTTCCAGGGCGGACAGGCCGCCTCGGAGAATTTCCTTGAGAGTGGCCGGGTCATAGCTGTCCATGGGGAAGCTGACCAAATTCATGCCGGCCAGGGGTGTGCCCCCCATTGCGTAGACATCGGACAGGGCGTTGACGGCCGCAATTCGGCCGAAGGCGAACGGGTCATCCACCATCGGTGGGAAAAAATCCGTTGTGTGGATCAGGCCGATGTCGTCTCTGATCTTGACCACTCCGGCGTCGTCGGCGCCCTCGATTCCAACGATCAGATCGTCGGACTCCAGGCGCGGCAGGCCACAGAGGATCTTCTCGAGGGTTCCCTTGGCCAACTTGGCGCCGCAGCCCCCGTAGGCCGTTTGACGGGTCAGTTTGACGATGTCGCCATCGGTTTTGGCCTCCAGGGAGGACGGCATCCAGGTTTCCCCGCGGCGCCGATAGATGGCGGAGGGCTCGATTCCCAGGTCATTGAAGACGGCATCAAGAGCGTTCGAATCGCCGGCGGAAGCTTCGAGTACCACCCCGCATTCGGAACTGACGACCCGGGGGGCCGGAATGGTGTCAACGGCGAGACCGGCGGTCCGGGCGGCCTTTTCCGCCCGCATGACCCTCTGGACAGTGCCGAAGACGATCAGGAGGTCTTTGGAGGAAGAGTTCATGGATCGGGAGTGTAACCCAGAGCCGGAACCAGGGGGGAAACGGTGCGCCCTGACCCCGAGCACGAAATGAGTCGGGCGCGGGCACGGGCTCGGGAAAAACC
>JBDLIO010000631.1:0-2590 GCA_039714865.1 Acidobacteriota bacterium
CGTCCCTCCTGGAACACCTTGGAATCGACAGGCCGGCTGGGATCCGAGGCAATTTGTTTCAATTGGAACAGGACAGTGACCGTGCGATCAGCTACTCACGTTACACGGTGAGGCCGGATGACCCCCACGCCCGGATGGGTCTGGCTGCCCAAATCCGTGGTCAATGGAAGCTGATTGAGGAGACCGACCGAGAGGGAGATCTTCTGTTCAATCTGCCGCTGGACCCTCTCGAGAAGGACGACAGGAGCGAGGAAGGTCTCAACGCGTATCGACCAAACCGGTATGCCCTCGACATGTGGTTGAAAACCCATCGCAGGCCGCGGAGAAACCGGTCGGTGATCTCGGATGAGACAGTGGAAGACCTGAGGGCTTTGGGATACGTTCAGTGACCGGCCGGGTTGACTTGACCGGAGGTGAAAGACTCTTCGGCCGTTGGAATCTGAACGAAGGACTATGTTGGTCCAGCGCCAAGCGAGTACCTTCGTTGAGTGGGTTGACTCTCCTTTTTGCTTTTGCACTTCTTTTCGGTTGCGCCCCACAGAAAGACCTGCCCCCTTTGGTCGTGGGGGAGGTTGCCAGAACGTGTTGGGTAGCTCAGGATCCCGGACGGTATTTCGAGGCGGTTGACGATGCCGGCGACCCGGCGACCTGCCCGAAGGATATGACTGGAGCATCGAAGATCGTCATTGGATCGGAGGTGAGAAATGGATTCCTCCTATCCTGTGGGGAAAGACTCGAAAGACGATTGGAATTCAGGGGGGCGGTCAGAATGCGCTGTTCTCTTGCTCTTCCTCCGGGTGCGGAGACACCTGTGCTTATTCGGGTGGTGGCTTCGGAGCCCGGGGGGGAGGAACAAACGGTCGGGACTGTTGAAATGGGTAGAGAGCCGGGGACGTGGACCGACATTGATTTTGACCTCAGTGATTTCCAAGGCAAGAGTGTCGACCTGGCCTTTGAGGCGCGGGTCTCAGGTTCCAAACGGCCCGATTGGCCGGTCTTTGTAGCCAATCCGGAGTTTCTTGCAGGAGATCGACGCCAGCCTCTTCCCGATATCCTTGTGATCTCGGTGGACACCCTTCGATCGGACCGCCTGTCTCTCTTGGGCTATAGCCGTCCGACGACGCCTCTCCTCGACCGGTGGGCGCAGGAAACCGCCGTGGTTTTCCCGGAAGTCATCGCGGCGGCGCCGTGGACCCTGCCGGCGCACGTGTCGCTTTTCACTGGTCTTGACGCCGTCAGGCATGGTGTCAACCACGATGTTGGGGACATGACGGTTCTGGCCGGCACGGCGCCTGTCACAGAGTTGGATTTCATGGCCGAAACGCTCCGTCAAGCGGGCTACTCGACGGCAGCGTTTACTGGTGGGGCCTATGTCGGACACAATTTTGGTTTTGCCCAGGGCTTCGACATCTATTCATCGTGGCCGGATAGGGCCCGAGATTTTGACGAGCTGCCAACCGGGGTTGCAAAAACCCTGGAATTTTTCAGATCCAGGCAAACGGAGCCGGCCTTTGTCTTCCTGCATACCTATGCCGTCCATGATCCTTACCGAGCCTGGCCGGGGCATTTTGCCGGGATGGGCGTCTGGGAAGAAACAGAGGCGAGAATTGCCCTGAAATCACCGAAGAACTTGCCGGAACTTGGTTTTCGGCAGGTGAACCAACTGGTATTTCGGCCGAGAAGAGGCGGTCACAGGCCGACAACGCCGGACGAGTTGGATCTGGCAAATCAGATGTACGACAGCGGTGTCAGTTTCGTTGACCATCATCTCGGGCATCTCTTGAAGAGCCTCAATCAGCAGGGTCTGGATCGAAACCTCCTTGTCGTCCTGACCTCAGATCATGGCGAATCCCTGGGTGAAGGAGGCCGATTTGGCCATGTCGACCTGACGGACGAGGTCCTGCGTGTGCCATTGCTCCTGGCCTTCCCGGATCGCCGGGCAGCCGGGAAGGTGATCGAACGCCAGGTCAGGCAGGTTGATATCTGGCCGACTGTTGCGGAGGCGGCCGGCTTGGCCCCGGTTGCCGGCTGGGACGGTATTTCTTTGAGTCCGTTGATCGAAGGTGGCTCGTGGGCTGGTTCCGGTGAGGCGTGGGCATACTCGGCGGCGGCAAATCGAGGCATCGGCTTACGCCTTGAAGGCCGCAAGAAGATGATCTTCGACAACACCGCCTGGAGGGGCGTCGGTTCGCAGGTGCAACTTTTCGACTTGAAGACTGATCGATCCGAGGTCCTGAACCTGGCGGAGAATGACGTGAGAACCAAGATCCTCCTGATGAGGGTTGCGGAGTATTTGCATCATTCGGCGTCTGGACTTCGACTGAGACTGGTCAATCGGACAACGGAGCCAATCTTGGGAACAGTGGAGGGCCCGATGGTTCGGCCGATCGGGACCAAGGTCCTGACGCCCGAAGGACCGGCCCTGAAGTGGAAGGAGATGGGGAGTGCCGAATTTTCGATTCCACCGGGCTCTCAAGTGACCTATAGCTTCGAAAAAGTCTTCGGACGCAAACTGAGAGTCCGTGGTCATGTCCACGATGCACCCTTTGATCATTCAATTGATGTGCGTTCACTGAGGGGGTCCGGAATT
>JBDLIO010000632.1:0-2589 GCA_039714865.1 Acidobacteriota bacterium
AGCCGAACCGCGTCGAGGCCGAGAGATCAACCAGCAGCAGCACCGTCAGGTCTCGTTCCTCGTGATATCGCTTGACGTGCAGGTCGCCGGTTCGGGCCGTAACATTCCAGTCGATTGTCCGGATATCGTCACCGCTGCGGTACTCCCGGACTTCGTCGAACTCCAGGCCACGTCCCTTGAAGGCACTGCGATAGCGCCCCGTCATGCCTGCCTCCATCGCCTGGCGCGCACGGATCTCCAGGCGCCTGACCTGGGCGCGAAGTTCAGGACCGACGTGCTGAACAGGATCGGCCGGAACCGGTCTGCCCAACCACCGGCCCACAGTTCCCGAGATCGAACTCACGGCACCTCCACCGCCAACAGCAATCTCTCGACCACATCCTCCGCTCCGACACCCTCGGCTTCCGCCTCGTAGGTCAAGACCATGCGATGTCGCAGGACGGCGGGCGCCAACTCCTTGACGTCTTCGGGCGTCACGAAGGCCCGGCCACGGACCAGGGCCAGGGCACGGCTTCCGACTGCCAAAGCGATCGAGGCACGAGGTGAGGCGCCGAAGGCAATCAGCGGCGCCAGATCGCCCAGGCCGACCTCGGCCGGGCGCCTCGAAGCGGCCACCAGATTGACGATGTAGGACCGAATACGGTCGTCCAGGTAGACCTCTCGGGCAACCTGTTCCAACTCACCCATTTCATCGAGGGACGTGATGCATTGTGCCGTCGGGAAGGCCTCGCCCAGGTGATACTCCAGAACCTTTCGCTCCTCGTCGAGGGCCGGATAGTCGACCAGAACCTTGAACAGGAATCGGTCAAGCTGCGCCTCCGGAAGGGGATAGGTTCCCTCCTGCTCGATCGGATTTTGTGTCGCCAGCACGACGAAGGGATCGGGCAGGTTGAAGGTCTCGTCACCGATGGTGACCTGACGTTCTTCCATCGCCTCCAGCAGGGCCGACTGCACCTTGGCCGGCGCCCGGTTGATCTCGTCGGCCAGTACCAGATTGGCAAATACCGGCCCCTTGTGCGCCACGAATTCCGAGGTCTTGGGATCGAAAACTAGAGTGCCTGTCACATCGGCCGGCAGCAGGTCCGGCGTGAATTGAAGTCGCTGGAAGGCGCCACCGACCACGGAGGCCAGACTGCGAACCAGCAGGGTCTTTGCCAGACCGGGCACACCCTCGAGCAGGACATGACCACGGCACAACAGTGCCACCAGCACCGTTTCCACAAGTCGGTCCTGGCCGACGACTACTGCGGACACCGCCCGCTGGATTTCTCCCAACCGGGCCGCGGCCCGATCCACCTGTCGTTCTTCGAGTTGTTGTTCCATCACTCTCCCCTGGGGCCAGTTGGCCCAAAGAAGCCATCGATGCAAACAACATGCCCGGTTTTGTCGCTCAACCCGGGCCCCTCGCGGCTCTCGAGTCGCGCCGAAAAGGCCGGCTACGCCTTTTCGGCACAGGTTACCCCCTGTGGGAATCGAAAGGCATCATGTATCGTTCTCCACAAAGAGCCATTGAAAGAAAAACGCTGAGGAGGCGGGATGTACCACATCAAAGGCAAGGTGACACTTCAGGCGCACGTCGATATTCCGGACGGAACCTGTGAGGAAGAATATGCACGGCGTGGGTTCTTCGGTCGAACGTCCCACCTCTACAGGACCGAACCCCCGGTCGGCTGGTCGGATATCCAAGGCGATCTGCGCCCCTACGCCTATGTGATGGAGAATCTCGAAGGTCTCGGCAGCGGTGACTATCTCGAAGGCAGGGCGCCCTTCCTCGCCAACAAGGATTGCACCTTGCTCTTCGGCATCGTCAACTCGCCCATGGATTACTACTTTCGCAATGCCGATGCGGACGAGGTCCTGTTCGTGCATCGCGGCGGCGGTGAGATCGAAACCGACTTCGGGCCCCTGACTTATGAGAAGGGCGACTACCTGGTCATCCCGCGGGGCACGGTCTACCGGCTCCTGCCGGCCGAAGAGACTGCCCTGCTGATCATCGAGTCCACGGGCGAGGTCGAGATTCCCGACCGGGGCATCGCCGGACAGCACGCCCTGTTCGACCCGGCGGTCATCAAGGTGCCGGAACCTGCCCCCGAGCGGCACACGGACGTGGGGTCCTTTGAACTCAAAGTGCAACGACAGGGCCGAATCTCGACGATCACCTACCCCTTCAACCCGATCAACGTCGTCGGCTGGAAGGGCGATCTGACGGTGTGGCAGCTCAACATCCGCGATATCCGGCCGATCATGTCCGAGCGCTACCACCTCCCGCCGACCGCCCACATCACCTTCTTGATGCAAAACGTCGTCATCTGCACCTTTTTGCCCCGCGGGCTGGAAACCGGCGACCCCGGCGCCCTCAAGGTGCCCTTTTTCCACAACAATATCGACTACGACGAGGTGCTCTTCTATCACGAGGGCGAGTTTTTCAGCCGCGGCGGCATTTCGCCGGGCATGGTGACCTTCCATCCCCAGGGGATTCATCCCCGCAGTCGACAAGGGTGTTCGGGAAGCCCTCGACCGCGGAATCCTCGCCGGATACCCGGTGATCGACGTGGCCGCAGAGGTCTACGACGGCAAGTACCACTCCGT
>JBDLIO010000633.1:0-2587 GCA_039714865.1 Acidobacteriota bacterium
CGCAAATGCGGCACCAAAACCGTTATCAATATTAAGGACGGTGACCCCGCTGGCGCACGGATGAAGCATACCGAGGAGGGCGGCAATCCCACCAAAAGAAGCGCCGTAGCCTACCGAGGTCGGTACGGCAACGACGGGACGGCTGATGAGACCTGCGACGACCGACGGCAGGGCCCCTTCCATTCCGGCGACGACGATGACGGCACGCGCTTTCTTCAGGCGGTCGAGCACTCCGAACAGGCGATGGATGCCGGCAACGCCGACATCGTTGATGCGGTCGACTTCGTGCCCGAAGTGTTCAAGCGTCGCTGCGGCCTCTTCGGCAACGGGGAGGTCGGAGGTGCCGGCACAGACGACGGCGACTGTAGGGTGCACCGCAGGCGATGGGGGAGGCGTGGCCAGGATGCGACCCGAGACGTTGTAGTGCAGATTCTCGAAAGAACCGACCAGGGTTGCCGCCCGCTCGGGCTCGAGGCGGGTGATGAGTACCGAGCCGTGGTGCACGAGACTGCGCTCAATCAGTTTTTCGAGCTGTTCGGTGGTTTTCCCCGGCGAAAAAATGACCTCGGCCATTCCGGTCCGGCGCCCTCGGTCGGTGTCCAACTGGGCGAATCCCATGTCGTCGATGCCGCCCAGTTTCGCAAGCTGATCGACCGCGCCGTCGATGTCGAGATCGCCGGCCGCCAGTTTCTCAAGCAGTGTTCGAATGTTCTCGGATTTCATGTTTCTCCGTCGCCGCATGTGGCGGTCGTCAATCGTCTCTTGCCCCAGAGATTCTACGCAAGATGGTAGCAAGCTGTTGCCGATGATTTCTTCCCAGACAGCGAATAATAGACCCAATGATGGTCAAGTATCTTTGATTCAATATCTTCTTTGCGTTCCCTTTGCGCCTTTGCGTTTAATTTCTTCTCTCAGCCGGATCCCCCATTTCACGCCAACTGCCGTCCGGCTTCCACCAGCCGTTGTTCAATCGCGATGCCCTGTGGGCAGGCCCTGGTTGCAGCGCGCAGATCGACGCCTGTGAAATCGCGTTCTTCCGGCGACAGCTGGGCGTAGAGCGCCCTGGCCCTTTCGGTTTCTCCGTAGCACTGGTGGTACATCAGATAACGCAAGGGACGAGCAACTGCCGTTTTCTCCGGAAAGTGGGCCTCGCAGATGTGAGAACAGCCCTGGCAGGAATGTTCCGCCCGGGCGGTTGCCAATCGCTGGAGCTGCTGGAATTCATTCATGGTCAGCTGCGACGGCGATTTGGCGGCGGCGATGTTCTCGGCCAGTTTTTTGGTGTTGTCCATGTGGGACACGGCGGCGTCGATGCGCTCATCCGCCCAGACGGCCTTGAGCTTGGCTTGTGCCAGCGTGAATTGCCGTGATTTGAAGCGCAGGACATCTTCTTGATCACCCGGAACCGAGTCCTGGGTCTTCATGGCGATCAGGCCGATCCCGGCTTTTCTGCAGGCGTCGATCGCCTTGTTGAGTTCGAGGTCGCCGTATTTGGCGAAACTATAGCGGAACATGATGGCGTCGATCCCGCCGACCTTTGCCGCCTTGTTCAACAGCTCGACCTGGTGGTCCCCGTGGCAGGAAAAGCCGAAGAATCGAGTCTTTTTGCTCGCTCGAAGCCTTTCGCCCATCCTGATGAACTCGGGCGCGAGAAACTTCGGATCGTCGAGGGCGTGCATGAAAAAGAGGTCGAGGTAATCGGTTTCAAGCTCCTCGAGACATCGGTCAAGATCCTCGGTATAGGACTCGACCGTTGCGTTCTTGCTGGGACCCTTGGATGTGATCCAGAGCTTTGAGCGGTCCCCGATCTGCTTGATGAAGGGTGCGATTGTGCGGTGGCTCTGGCCGTCGGCGTAGACGATCGCGGTATCGAGATAGTCGACGCCGTCCTTGAACGCCCTATGGAGGATCTTGTCGTATTTGGGGTCGAATTTCTGCGCGCACCCGACGAGAAGGCAGGGGATCGACTGACCGGTGGCGCCCAATTTCTTCCGTGGGACCTTGGCCGGCAACGACGAGGCCTTGGTCGAGGGTTGCGACTCAGCGGCCGAAAGGGTTCCTCCCCCGATGCCGGCGCCGACAGTCGAAATTGCCGCCGCCTTGAGGAATGATCGTCTGGTCTTGTTATTCGTGTCAGTCATGAAGCCTCCTGTTGGTTTCTCTTGTGGAGCAGCAGGCGCCGCTCGGACGATCGGCTTTCGCCGACAGGTGTGACATAGACGGCTCGCCGGTCGGTGACCGGGCATTCCGTCTGGCAGATGCCGCATCCGATGCACAGATCCGGCACCATGAACGGCTTGTTGAGAATCACCAGCTTGCCGAAAACGTTCTTGACCTCTTCATCCCTGGTCTGAATCGCCTTGGGTGAGACGGGGCAGACCTCTTCGCAGACCACGCAGGGGATCTCCATTGCATGGGGGAGGCAACGTCCGACGTCGAAGAAGGCCGTTCCCAGTGAGATCGGCCCGGCTTCGACGAAAGTGCCCTTGCCCATCTTTTCTTCGACGGTGATGCGCCGGATGGCGCCGGTGGGACAGACCTCGGAGCACAAGGTGCACTTGAGCTGGCAATGGCCGATATTGAAGTT
>JBDLIO010000634.1:0-2586 GCA_039714865.1 Acidobacteriota bacterium
GATGCTATCGTCCATCACTTCCCTGGCCAATTGGTTGTAAATCATGGTCGGCGCATCAAGGATCTTGGGTTAATATCTCTGCTGTCCCTTGGGATATTGAATGGCTGGACAGCTTAGGCATCGTCCATCACCGAGTTTCCGGTCGTGTTGAAGGTGTACTGGTGGGTCGCAGGGTCAACCATGTAGACCGAAATTGCATCGAAGATCTGCATCGGGAGGGGGATGTTCCCGATCAGGACGCCGAAACCGATCGGCACCAACAGCAGGGGCTCGAACTCCTTGGAGATTCCCAGATAGATGAAGAGGCACCCGATGGCCAGCATTACCAGGTTGAGCCAGTGGATGTTGGCAAAGCCGGTTCCGGCGATGACCTGGTCGACATAGCTTCGAAAATGCCCCGTCAGAAGGTCCTTGTTGAACAGGCCCCGGGCGTAGTCGTTAATGCGGCCCAGGCTCTCCGTGGGACCGACGGCAACCACGGTGAACAGAGCGCCGATCTCACCGGAGTCGGTCATCAGCACGCCTTTGGCGCCGTGTCGCAACTCGGCGGACTGGGCCTGCCATCCCCGGTTGAGCTTAAAATACCGTTGGCTCTCCAACCGGCTGAATACGACGAATGGCAGATCGAGGCTGGGGATCGCCCCGTGGTCCGCCTCGTCGAGGGAATTTCCGGGAACGACTGTGTCGATGTGTGCGATCGCGTCGAACTCGTCGGCATGGATGACCGTGAAACGAGCGATCAGGCCGTCGGCAGGGCCGCGGAGTTCGCCTTTTGTACCCGGTGTTGTCGACTCGTCTGGCCCCGGCTGCGGGTGTTCGAGGCCGGTGTCGGACCCGATCGAAAGTCCGATATACCGGCTCTGGTCGAACCGGACAGAAAAGGTCTCTTCCGCAGCGTGTGTGAACGCGGGAACGAGAAGCAAAAGTGTGAGGGCCAGGATCTTCACGCCGGCTTTCGGTCTGGTTCGGTGTATGGCTTCCCTTTTTGTGCCTTTTTGTGCCTCTTTGTGGCTATTTCTCGAATACTGGCTTCGCATCATCAACCCACTCTCACAGAGTCGTCATTTCGGGACGGGCGATCTCCACCAGGGAATCACCCTCTCCGACGGAGTCGCCTTCGTTGACGAAGACCTTCTTGACCGAGCCGTTGTGCGGCGCCGTGATCTGGTTTTCCATCTTCATCGCTTCCATCACCATGACGCTCTGGCCGGCAGAGACCGTATCGCCTTCTTTGACCTTGAGCTGGAGGATCAGGCCGGGAAGGGGAGCGGCGATCGTGCCCCCGGGCGTCTGGCCGGAGGAGGATGGGCGGGCCTTTTTGACAGGAGCAGCAGCCGGTTTGTCCGAATTGACGCGGGCGGGCGCCACCGAGGGCCGGCGGCCCAGCTCCAACAGGTCGACGGTGTACTCCGTGTCATCGACGACGATTCGAGCCTGCTCTGCCGTGATTTCCTTGACCTCGGCGGTGTATTGGCGGTCGTTGACTTTCAGGGTGTATCGGCTCATGGCTCGGATCCCTCTTTCCGGCGGTTGATGGTCAGCCGTCCGCCGGGGTCGGCGTGATAGAGACGCCGCTCGATTTCGAGGACGGCGGCGATGACAGAGAGAACCTCGCCGGAAACCGGGGGGCCTTGGGTTGGGGTCGCCTGTGTTCCCTCGACGCCGGTGGAACGAAGATTGAGCAGTCGGGGGATCAGCGAAAAACTGGAAATCAGGGCCGCGGTCAGCAGCAGGCCGAAGAAGACAACGGCCAGGCCCAGGAACGTGATGGTCAATGCGTCAGAAAGTTCCATGGTTCTATAGCGGGATATTCGAGTGTTTGACCGGGGGGTTGGTCTCGCGCTTGTCGGCCAACATCTCCAGGGCCTTGATGATTCGGAACCGGGTGTTGGCAGGTTCGATGACGTCGTCGATATAGCCTTTCGCCGCCGCGTTGTAGGGGTTGGCGAAAAGCTCGACGTATTCGGTCTTGAGTTCTTCGGTTCGTGCCGCCGGGTCCTCGGAATTTTTCAGTTCTCCCCGATGGATGATCTCGACCGCTCCATCGGGCCCCATGACCGCGATCTCCGCCGACGGCCATGCCAGGTTGATGTCCGCCCCGATGTGTTTCGAGTTCATGACGCAGTAGGCGCCGCCGTAGGCCTTTCGGGTGACGATGGTGATCTTGGGGACCGTGGCCTCCGCGAAGGCAAAGAGCAACTTGGCGCCGTTACGGATGATGCCGCCGTACTCCTGGGAGGTGCCCGGCATGAAGCCCGGCACGTCTTCGAAGACGACCAGGGGGATATTGAACGCATCGCAGAAACGTACGAAGCGTGCGCCCTTGATCGAGGCGTCATTGTCGAGCACTCCGGCCATTGACTGCGGCTGATTGGCGACGACGCCGACTGATCGCCCATTGAAACGGGCAAAACCGACCAGGAGGTTCGAGGCCCATTGAGAGTGGATTTCGTAGAACTGATTGTCATCGACGACCGTTCTGATGACCTCCGACATGTCGTAGGGCATTGAGGGGCTGTCCGGCAGAATGAAATTGAGCGACGGGTCTGCCCGATCCGCGGGGTCAGTGCACTCAAGGACCGGGGT
>JBDLIO010000635.1:0-2586 GCA_039714865.1 Acidobacteriota bacterium
TCGCACAACCGAGGCAACAGTCACAATGGGAACCTCGGGCGCCAGGACCGTCGCACGAAGCACCAGGACAGCTGCGACAAGCACGACGGCAACCACCGCCAGCTTCAGCCAGGGGCCGCTCCTTCTCTTGGTGGCATTGAAGTCATCGTTGGGCAACAGTTCTTTTGGGTCACTCATACCCCATCATACGCAACCGAAGGCCGGCGGATGCACAAAAAAAACCGCCCACCATCGAGGTGGGCGGTCGTGAGTGCATTTAGAAAGAAGATCAGGGAACCTCAAAGCTCCAGTTGGAGCAGTCCCCGGTTTCAAAGCCGTCGAGGAACAGCGTCGACGACTGGCCGCATGGAGCTGCACCTTCAACCACAACGTCGTCGATGTTCCAGCCGCAGTACTGCCAAGAACTATCGGTTTCGCCCTGCGTCCAGCGGATCCTGACATCCGGCTGACCGGCGGCAACGCTGGTGAGATCGATTGTTTGCTCCGACCAGGCACTCTCCTCGATCGAAGAGGTGTTCTCCCAGACTGTTGGCCAGGAGGACCCACCATCGACCGAAACCTGCACCCTTGCATGGTCAAAGGTCGGGCTCTCGACGCCCAGCCATCGCCTGAAGCTCAGGAATACCGAGGTCGCAGCGCCACAGTCAATCGCGGGCGTCGTCAGTTTCAATTGGTCGGTTGACAGTGAGTTGTCGTAGTCGCCAGCGAGGTTTACGCCGTACACATTGTCACCAGTAAACCCGGCTGTCGGATCCGGGCCGCCGTACTGGCCGCCACCGCCCTGGGGAACTCCAAAGGCCCAACCGTTGCCGTTGCCGCCATTGTCAATGGCCCAACCCGGATCGCCGGAAAAATCCTCGGAGAAGAAAGCCTGCCAACCGGAGGTTTCCGCCGAGTAAAAAGCGCCCCCGTTGTTGTCGACCGTGTGGTTGCCCAACGCATCATCACTGGCGAGTTGAACAAAATAGACGGTACAGGGGTCGAGACCCTCTATCTCAACCACGTGCGATGTCACGAGCGCATCGGAACTGATGACCGTTCCAGGCGGAGTGGTCGTCCCGTATTTGACGACTGTGGTACTCGGCTCGTCGGTATCGAAGGTCACCGTCATGCTGCCTTCACCGACGGTCAATTGCACATTCGAGATAACCGGCCCGGCACAATCGATCGCCGCAGTAACAGTCTTGGTCTCGGGCGAACCGGTGCCGTTGTCCAGATCGTCGTAGATAGCTGACAAGGTGTCACCGTCCGCAACGATGAGATCGACACCCAGGTCCGCCGAGCCCTGGAAATGCCCCGTGATGTCCCCGGCATCGGTCATCGAAACTGCTATCGAGTTCGCACCTGAGGTTTGGAGGTTTACCGAAAAAGGCCCACTCGCATTGGCGTCGAAGACATCGATGACGGCAACCGCCGAGCAGGGATAAAGCATCGCGTTGAGAGTTACCACGCCATCAGCGTCGGCGCCGACCATCACGCTTTCGTCGGTCGGCAGGAGGTTGTGGCCCGTCACCCGCACCAGCACCGGCGTTCCCGCTGCCGGAGCATCGATGTGGAAAATGGCCGTCCCGGTGCCGTCGGTGTAGCCAGCGCCCAACAGGGTGCCGTCTTGGGAGGCCGCGACCAAGGCGCCCGGAACCGCACCGGCCGAGGCATCAACCACCGTCACCGTGAAATTGTCGATTGCGATCGGCCCGAGCGCCGCAGGCGCCCCGACATTGATGGCTGTCGGCTGCCTGGTGAAGGGATCGAGTGTCGGGTCACCGTTGAGATTGTAGATCTCCCAGTAATAGGTCTCTCCGGCGCCGCCGCCACCTCTGAGAGAAACCTCGGTAAGCCCGGCATAACAGGCGGCAACATTCGAAAAATGACCGTCCCAGGCGCCGGTATTGTCCGCCATGTCGGCCTCTACCAGCGAATCGAAGAAACCTTTCTCCAGCCAATCATCCCCATCCCAGTAGGTCGAGTTCGAGCCGCCCCAATAGGATACGAAGCCCTTGGACGGCTGTATCACTGCCGCCTCACCAAAGACATCATCGTAGTTTTCCCACTCATTGGAACTACAAGAATGTCCGTGGGCGATGGGGTACATATAGGTATTTCCGAAGTTCGGCATGTCACCCGAGGACAACGGCGGATCACCGGACCAACCCGAAGGCCCTGAGTGTGCCGAATAAACAGCCCACGCCCGGCCGGTGTTGAGGTCTGCGATTAGATCAGCCGTCGTCGGGTTCTCGGTATCGCCCCACCATTGCTCAGTCTCGGCGCTGTTCGGCGGGGGATCAAGCAGTTCGGCCCGGACGTCTTCGTGAGTCGTCACCCCGTTGGGAATATAGTCATCTCCGGCCAGAAAGAGTGCCCGGTTGAGCCAGGCCGAATTGGCTGCGGTTGGATGCTCGTAATGCAGGATCTTGTCCCGCATATTGATGAGCTCGGTCGAATCGTCGATCGGCCAACGCGAAATCATCATGTCGGGATACAGGTCCGCGTCCATCTGAACGTAGAGCAGATCAGCTCCGCCTCCAGCATTACCCGTTGTGTACGTCGCGAGAACATCGGGCGAATCACCGATCATCAAAATGTAGA
>JBDLIO010000636.1:0-2584 GCA_039714865.1 Acidobacteriota bacterium
GAGTTGATCCGTTCGAGCCTCGAGCGCAACGACGGCAACCGGGCCGCCACCGCTCGCGAATTAGGTTTGAGCCGCCAGACTTTGCTGTATCACATGAAATTGTTGGGGCTGAAATAGCCACTCGTTCGACGAGCTATTGTCTTTTCTTTTTGGCCGGAAACTGTCGTGCCAGGGTTTCGACCAGTTTGGCTCGGTCGATCGGTTTGCTGAGGAAACCCTGCATGCCGGCCTCCAGGCAGCGTTGTTCGTCCTCGGCCAAGACGTTGGCCGTCATGGCGATGATCGTGATCCGGGAAACCTCTCCCTCAAGCCCTCGGATGGCACGAGTGGCTTCCAAACCGTCCATCTCGGGCATTTGCATGTCCATGAATACCAGGTCATAGGGGATTTGCCGGACCGCCTCCAGCGCCTCCTTGCCGTCGCCGACAACATCCGCCATATGGCCGAGTTGGTTCAGCAGGCCTTTTGCCACCCGCTGATTGACCGCATTATCCTCCGCGACGAGGATTCTGAGGGCCGGCCCCTCCGACGATCTGCCGACACCCTCAGCTTTCACCGGCATACTCATGGTTTGATTGGCCTTGTCGTCATCGTCCGAAACCGGAGACGGCGCTGAATCAACACTGGAGAATGGAATTTCGAACCAGAACGTCGAGCCTCTGCCCTCGACGGTTTGAACACCGATCTCGCCGCCCATGGCATCAACAAGTCTCTTGCAGATGGCGAGGCCGAGGCCGGAACCTCCGAAACGTCGCGACGTCGAGGCGTCCACCTGGGAGAAGCTTTCGAACAGGAGTTCGCGGGCCTGCTGCGGGATGCCGATCCCGGTGTCGTGGACTTCGAAGCGGAAACGGGGCACAGATCCGGTTCCTCCGGCCGGGCGAACCTCAACCTTCAGCTTTCCCTTTTCAGTGAACTTCACCGCATTGCTCACCAGGTTCATCAACACCTGACGGAGCCGCCCTGAATCGCCCCTGACCACCGTGCGCACCCGGGGGTGGACCTTGTAACCGACGTCCAACCCCTTCTCGTGCGCTCGAGGAGCCAGAATCTCCAGGACCCCCTCAACCACGTCTACCACGTTGAGGTCATCCTCCTCCAGATCCAGCTTGCCGGCCTCCAGTTTGGAGAAATCCAGGATGTCGTTGATGATCGCCAGCAGGGCCTCCCCGCTTTCGCGAATGGTCGAAGCGAAGCGGTGTTGCTCGACATCCAGACCTGTCTCCAGCAAGAGCCCGGTCATGCCGATCACACCGTTCATGGGTGTGCGAATCTCATGACTCATTGTCGCCAGAAACTCGGATTTGGCCCGATTGGCAGCTTCGGCGACATCCTTCGCTTCGATGATCTGAAGCTTCGCCCGGCGCCGATTCTCGATGACCTGCAGGCCGGACCAGACCATCAGGACAACGGTGGCAGCCAAGAACAGGAAGTCCAGGTTGCTTTTCTCCATGGCTGAGATGCTGAAGGGAGGAAGGCGCCCCGTCTTTCCAGAAAACAAGAGGAAGATGATTGCAACTCCCAGAATTGAAGCCGCAGTGAGAACGTTCAAGCGGCTGCCGAAGGCTGCGATCACCGCGATAAGGCCGAGAAAGCAGTACATGACGTAGCTTTGAACACCACCGGTGTGGTAAGCGAGAAAGGTGATGCACAAAAAGCCGGTTATGTTGATCACACTCAGCAACGCGAGGAGATTGTGCGACAGTCGGAGTGATACGGCGCCAACTGCCGGCGCCAGGATCATCACCAAGAGCGAAGTGATTTCGAACCACTGAGGCTCCGAACGAAAGATAAAGAACACCGGTGTAAACAGAGCAATAAAGGCGGACATCGACAGTAGGGCGCCAATAATGCCCCGGTAGCGGACTCGGGTCCTCTCGTCGCCCCTGGCCCATTGCGGGACGAATATTTCGATGAGCGTATTGATCACAAACAAATCTCCGATGGGTGGTTTCAGAAGGCCGAGGCCATCAATGCCCACGTTCAGGTGGTTCTATCTCTGTTTCCTGGCTGTATTGTACATCCTCGCCCCACACCGAATTCGTTGATCGACGGAGCCTCCCGGCTCAACCTCGCGGCCGCCGAACCGGCTCCCGGCCCCGCAGTGATCATCTGAAAATCGCCCGATTCATACCTATAAGTTCGCTCAGGTTGGCAGCACGAAGCACTAAATCACGACTGGCTGCGGGCCCTGAAGGACCCGCCTACGAACCCTAAAACTCTAAGAAACAGTGAGAACGATGTAGGCGCGTCCTTCAGGGCGCGCGGATGTTGGACCCTCAACCGTGACTCGGAGCAGCCAACCTGATTCATGGAGATAGGGATAGCCCGAGTTAAGATGGTTGGAGAGAAATCCGAGTACCGACGGGGGTGGGGCATGAGGCGTCTGGTCTTTTTGAGCATCCTGAGCGTTGTGGTTTCAAGTACGGTCTTCGCCGACCAGCCCGAGCGGGCCGAGTTGCTCGACAGCCCCAAAGTGGTCGAAGGCGCCGTCGAGCCCGTATTTGTAGATCTCTCCTTGGAGCAGCTCAAGGAACAGCTCATGGTGGTCTCGAGCCGCAGCTATGCGTTTTACGGGTTCAAC
>JBDLIO010000637.1:0-2572 GCA_039714865.1 Acidobacteriota bacterium
CGGCTTCATCGACCATTGTCCACCTCTCCTTCTCAAAGGCGGGCATGCCGCGGGCATCGGCGCCGGAAAGATCAATCGTCGTATCGAGCGTCGATGTCCACGAGTTGCCGTTCGAGCCCTTGATATGGAGCGAGTCTGTCAGCACGTCTTCCGCCACGATCGTGAACCGGCTGGCCGGTGGCGCCCTCAAGGCCAGGGTCTTGCCGTTGACCACCTGCACAGCATCTGCGGGAATGCCGGCCCCCTTGATCTTGGCGATGATCAACTTCTGATCTTGGGACAGGCTCAAATCAGCCCTCAAGACTGAGTCAGACTGATTGTTGACCTCGATCACCAGTCCCCGTTCGTCCTTGAGAAGCTGCTCCACGAGCGTCCTTCGCAGACTCTCCGTTGCCGGGTCTGCCTCAGCCTGGTTTTCCGATTCCTCGGGGTCGTTGCCCAGCATGAAGAGCTCTTCAACACCCTGCGCCGGGGTCCAGGCGGTATTGTTGAAGGTGTACTTGAGGCGGTTGGCCACCCGGAGGCCCAGGCCGTAGTTGGTCTTGGCCGCGTAGGTCCAGGCATGCTCCGGAACCGCGGCCTCCTCGCCGCGCATCAGGGGCGCCAGGGAAACGCCGTCGAGACCTTCGGGGGCCTCAAACCCCGCAAGATCCAGGATCGTCGGTGTCAGATCGACCAGGCGGACCTGTCGGGGAACTCTCAAACCGGGATGCTCAAGTCCGGGAACGCTGATCATCAAGGGCACCATGATCGAGAAGTCGTAGAGATATGCGTGACCTGCAAGACCCTTTTCACCAAGAGCCTCGCCATGGTCCGAGGTGACAATGACGATGGTGTTCTCGAATAACCCTTGCGCTTCAAGGTATTCGAACAACCGACCGAACTGGTCGTCGGCATAAGCAATGCCTGCATCGTAGTAGTCGACGGCCAACTGAAGTTCGTCATCCTGCAGATCTCGGACCGGGCTCCCGCCGTCGCTGACGGCGAGGTCGAAGGCCTTGACGTATCCGGAGTCTTTACCGGTCCGGCAAGGTCGCGTACTGAATGTCAACTCGGCCTCCCCGTCAGAAACCGATCGCCACTGGTTGACGAAGGGCCGGCGGGCCCGATAGGGACCGTGAACTTCGTAGGTATGAAGCAGCGCGAAAAAACGACGGTCTTGATGCCCGCCCAGCCAATCGATCAAACCGTCCACACCTCTCTCCAACTCCTCTGAGTCACCATGGGAATACTGCGCCAGGTATGAATCACACCCTCTACTGAGGCCGTAACGCGGATGAAGAAACCCCCCGCCCGTTTGAGCCACTGTCGAGAAACCACGGTCCGAAAAGAACTCGGCAATCAGCGGGACCGAGGTCGTCGGCAGTCCATGATTGATCCCATGGTTGAGGGCATCCAGACCGGAGAACATCGAATAGTGGGAGGGCAAGGTCCACGGCGACGAGGCCACGGTATTTTCGAAAACAACACCTCGGGTCGCCGCCCAACGGTCGAGGTTCGGAGTTGTGTTTCTCTCATACCCGTAGGCGGAAACATGGTCGGCCCTCAGCGTGTCGATCGAGATCAACAAGATATTGAAATCCGTTCCATCGACGGCCGGAGACGGCTGATGCCTGACAATCATCGGCGAACCCCATACCGGCATACCCAGGGCCTGATTGGACTGGTCGGCGCTCGAGGTCGAAAACTCCAGAACGACCGGCCCGGCCCGGGTGATTGGAAGGGGCAAGGTCTGTTCGAACCACCGGTCACCCTGACCTTGCGCCGGATCGAGCGTCCGGCTCCAAATCGGCGCCTCATGTCCTTCGCCGCCCCCCTTGATCCGGATTTCAAACCGGGTTTCTGCTCGAAGCCCCTGTTGAAGTCCGACTGCAAACTCCAGGAGGTCCCCCACCTCCGCGTCAATCTCCCAGGTCAGCGGCCTCCCGAAAGCCCCCAAGCGGGCGGGGCGACTCTCTTGACCCAGGGAAATCTGCCAGTCTTCGGCGACCGCCTGATCCAGACGGTCGGGATTCATTTCGAGGTGAAGTTCCCGGAGTGCGTGCAACCGCAATTTGGTCTCGGTCTTGCCGGCCGGGATGACCCGGAGCCCGGCAATAGTGCCCACCCACAGTGGATGGGTTCCGGGGAAAAACCAAAGGGATTTTCGCCCAGAGGTGTTCTCGATCGAAATTCTACGGTCCTCGCTGAATTTCTGACCTGGCCCTGCCCATTCCAGAAAGGCCCTCCCCACCGGGGTCGATCCGATAACCTCTATCACATCAACGGTTTCGGCATCAATTCTCACTTTCGCCGCAACCTCAGATCGTCCGTCGGTAATGGTCAACAAAACCCCGTGTGACCGAGCCGTTCTATTCTCGATTCTCAGGTTCTTCAATTTCCAGAACGCAGCCAGGGTCTCCCTGGAGAACGGAATTTCGTTGACCAGCCGCGCATCAGAAAGGCCTTCAATCTGGAACGCTGCTTCGGGCGTTTCCTGAATCAGCCGTAGGGCCACGGACGGCCGACCCGGTTCGCTCGACGCACCCCGGCAGCCCACCGAGGCGACCGGCAAAACCAACCCGAAAACCAG
>JBDLIO010000638.1:0-2566 GCA_039714865.1 Acidobacteriota bacterium
CACTGTGAGATCCTGGTGTAGTGGCGGATCACGTCGACCTCGCTCACCTCGGGCATGCCGGGGATGCCGTCCCGGAGGAGCCGCTTGGGGATCAAGACATCAGCCTTCTTCTCCGGCACGTCCACCGGCGGAAGAGAGTATCCCACTCGACCCGGCGAACCCTGTTCGAAGATCAACGGCTCGTTCAAGACCAGTCCCCGTGTGCCGATGGTGTTCCCGATGCCGCTCATCGTCCACCTCCCAGCGCTTTGGCCAGCGCGTCGATCTCCGGGCGGCTGTTCTGCTCCGTAACGCAGACCAGGAGACAGTCCTTGAGCTCCGGATAGAACCGCCCCAGGTCCAATCCGCCGATGATCTGCCGCTTCAGCAATCCCTTGAGGATCTCACCCGGTTTCTTCTTGGTGCGCAGGACAAACTCGTTGAACGTCGGGCCCGTGAAGCGGAGGCTGAACCCGCGGACCTTCGCCAGCCGCTCCTTGGCGTAGGCCGCCTTGCGCAGGTTCAGCAGGGCAACGTCCCGCAGGCCCTGGGGACCCATGGTGACCATGTACATCGCCGACATGTTGGCGATCAGCGACTCGCTCGTGCAGATATTCGACGTAGCCTTCTCCCGTCGGATGTGCTGCTCCCGGGTCGCCAGCGTCAGGACATACCCGGTCCGCCCCTCGCGATCCTCCGTCTCGCCCACCAACCGTCCCGGCATGTGCCGCATGAACTTCTCTCGAGTCGCGAAGAAGCCGACGGCCGGCCCGCCGTAGTTCAAACCCGTCCCGAGCCCCGCCCCTTCGCCGGTGACGATGTCGGCGCCGCACTCTCCCGGCGGCTTCACAATGCCGAGGGAGACCGGTTCGGCCACCGCGACGACCAGGAGGGCACCCACCGCGTGGGCGGCCTCCGCGAGCGGCGTGAGGTCCTCGATAACGCCCAAAAAGTTGGGGGACTGGACGACCAGGCAGGACACCCGCTCGCTCAGCATCTTCCGGACCTGGCCGATATCGGTCACCCCGGCCTCGGTGAAGGCGACCTCCCGGAAGGAGATCCCCAGTTGCGAGGCATAGGTCCGCGTCACCGCCCGGTATTCAGGATGGACGGCGCGCGCCATCACGACCTCGGAGCGGCCCGTGATCCGGTGCGCCATCAGGGCCGCTTCCGCCGTCGCCGAGGCCCCTTCGTACATGCTGGCGTTGCTGACCTCCATGCCGGTCAGGAGGCAGATGAGAGTCTGATACTCGAACAGCGCCTGCAGCGTCCCCTGAGCGACCTCAGGCTGATACGGGGTGTATGGGGTGAGGAATTCCCCGCGCAAGACCAGATGATTGAGGATGGCCGGGCTGAAGTGGTTGTAACAGCCGGCGCCGAGGAACATGCTGTAGCGATCGGCGTTGGCATTCTTGTCCGCCAACGCCCTGACCTGCCGTGCGACCTCGGACTCGGCCATGGCCGGCGGCACCTTGAGCGGCCGCTTCAACCGGACAGCTGCCGGAATGTCGGCGAAGAGCTCCTCCACCGACTGGACGCCGATGGCCTGGAGCATCGCCTTGCAATCCGCGTCAGTATTGGGAATGTATCGCATCAGTGCCCTCCTCCCGCTTGCTCGAGGTACGCGGCATACTCCGATGGGGAGAGAAGGCCATCCAGGTCCTTCGCCTTGGTGATCTTGACCTCGATCATCCACCCGGCCCCGTACGGGTCCGCGTTCACCTGCTCCGGCTTCTGCTCAAGCGAACTATTGACTTCGACGACCTCGCCCCCAGCCGGACAGTAGAGATCGGAGACGGCCTTCACCGACTCGATCACCCCGAATGCCTCCATCTGGCGGAGCGATCGTCCTTTCTTTGGCAGCTCGACGAACACCACGTCCCCCAGTTGATCCTGCGCGAAGTGCGTGATCCCCACCCGCCCTTTCTCCCCCGTGACCTTGATCCATTCGTGCTCCCGGGTATACTTGAGTCCCTCCGGTACATTCATAATCCCCTCCGATCAGTCCATAGTTCAGGGTTCACAGTTCACAGCAAAACGCCACGCCTCCGTATCGGCGTCGGTTGTACTATCCGTGAACCGTGAACGGTGAACTGTTACCCACCTATCTCTTGCGCTTATAAAAGGGAGTCGGAATGATCCTGGCCCGGACCGGCTCGCCCCGGATCTGGATGTCGACCTCGGTGCCGATCGTGGCATATTCGACCGTGATGTACGCCAGCCCGATGTTCTTGCCCAGGGTTAGAGAGGGAGCGCCACTCGTGACCTCCCCGATCTCCTTGCCGTTCTTGACGATCTTGTAATGGGAGCGAGCGATCCCGCGCCCCACCATCTCGAACCCCACGAGCTTCCGCGTCAGGCCAGCCGCCTTCTGCTTCTCAAGCGCCGCACGCCCGATGAACTCCCCCTTCTCGAACTTGACGATCCAGCCGAGATCGGCCTCGAGGACCGTGTGCGCATCGTCGATGTCGTTCCCGTATAGCGCCATTTTGGCCTCCAGCCGCAGCGTATCCCGGGCGCCGAGCCCGGTCGGAAGGATGCCAAAGGGACGGCCCTCCTCTAGCAAGCGATACCACAGGGCCTCGGC
>JBDLIO010000639.1:0-2562 GCA_039714865.1 Acidobacteriota bacterium
GAGGTTGGGGGCCGACGGGCCCGGCACCTCCGAGGCGCCGAGGTCGGCTGCGGACGAGGTGGCGGCAGTGGTCTTTACCTCCGGCAGCACCGGTCCGCCAAAGGGTGTCGTCTACCGGCACGGGAATTTTGCCGCGCAGATCGATGCCCTCAGAGAGGTCTACGGTTTCGGCCCGGGTGAGGTCAATCTGCCGACCTTTCCATTGTTCGCTCTGTTCGATCCTGCTCTCGGAATGACCACGGTGATTCCGGAGATGGATCCGACCCGTCCCGCAAAGGCCGATCCCTCAAAGATCATCGGGCCTATCAAGGAGTACGGCGTGACGACGATGTTCGGGTCGCCGGCGTTGTTGGATACGGTCGGTCGTTGGGGAGCGGCCCATGGATCGAAGTTGCCGACGATGCGGCGGGTGATCTCTGCCGGGGCCCCGGTAGCGCCCCGTGTGATCGAACGTTTTGCCTCGATGATGGACGAGGGTGGCCAGATCTTCACGCCCTACGGTGCGACGGAGAGTCTTCCGGTGGCGTCGATCGGCAGCGACGAAATCCTCTCTGAAACCCGGTATGCCACCGATCAGGGGAAGGGAACCTGCGTCGGCCTTCCCGTGCCCTCGGCCGAGGTTCGGGTCATCGCAACGACGGACGAACCGATAGAAAAATGGAACGCAAGCCTGTGCGTCGAACAGGGAGTCGTTGGAGAGATCGTCGTCAAGGGGCCGCAGGTGACGCTGGACTATTTCGAAGCCCCAGAGCATACGGCCAAGGGCAAGATCTCGGACGGTGAGGCGATCCGCCACCGAATGGGGGACCTGGGTTATTTCGACGACCGGGGCCGCCTGTGGTTCTGCGGTCGCAAGGCCCACCGGGTTGTGGCCGCGGATCGAATTTATTACACGGTGCCGTGTGAGGGTGTTTTTAACGCCCATCCCGCGGTGTTTCGGACTGCCCTTGTGGGGATCATCCGTGCCGAACAGGTCGAACCGGTTTTGATCGTGGAGTTGGATCGGGACGCCGGGCGAACCGATTCAGAGGTCGTCGAGAAGGAACTCCTGGAACTCGGCAGCCGGCACGAACACACGGCGCCGATCATCGAGGTCTTGTTTCACAAAGCGTTCCCCGTGGACATCCGCCACAACGCCAAGATCAATCGTGCGCTCCTGGCCTCGTGGGCCGCCGAGAAACTGGGCGGGCAGGCCGCCGTGGTGGGATCATGACGACGGCGCTGGTCACCGGGGGTGGGGGCTTTCTCGGGAAGGCGATCGTCAAGCGCTTGCTGGAGCGAGGCATCACCGTCCGTTCCTTCAGCCGGGGCGCCTACCCAGAACTTGAGGCCTTGGGTGTGGAGGGTTTCAGAGGGGATCTGGCGGACTCCGATGCGGTAGCGTCAGCCGCCGGAGGCTGTGAGGTCGTGTTCCACGTCGCCGCCAAGGCCGGCATATGGGGATCGTACTCAGAGTATTTCGAAGCCAACTTCCGGGGCACGGAGAATGTGCTTGCCGCCTGTGCACAACATGGCGTTGATCGGCTTGTCTACACCTCGAGTCCGTCAGTCGTGCACGGTGGCGAGGCCATCGAGGGCGGGGACGAGAGCCTGCCGTACCCGGATCATTTCGAGGCGCCCTATCCCGAGACCAAAGCGATGGCCGAGCAGATGGTATTGGCAGCCAACGGACCCGAATTGGCGACCGTCGCTCTCAGACCGCATCTGATCTGGGGACCTGAGGACAATCACCTGGTGCCCATGATCGTTGCTCGGGCCAGGGCCGGCAAGCTCAAACTGGTCGGTGACGGTTCCAATCTGGTCGATACCGTCTACATCGACAACGCAGCCGATGCCCACATCAACGCGTTTGACAGCCTGATCGCAGGCGCCGACTGTTGCGGGAAGGCGTACTTCATCACCAATGGAGAACCCAGTCCCCTCAAGGAGGTCATCGACCGAATGGTCGGGGCTGCGGGCTTGCCGCCGGTCGACAAGCATGTGTCGATGGGGGTTGCTGTTGCGGCGGGCAAGACGCTCGAATTCGCCCATCGCCTGTTCGCGCCTTCAAAAGAACCGATGATGACGGCGTTTCTCGCCCGGCAAATGGGTACCGCCCATTGGTTCGACATCTCGGCTGCCCGGCGTGATCTGGGCTTCGAGCCGTCCGTCAGCCTGGAGGAGGGGTTTCGGCGGCTGGCGGAGTGGTTCGAGGGACAAGAACACAGCTAGCCGCAAAGATGGCAAGAGCACAGCGCAAGCCCGAACGCTCAACTTCCAACGTCCAACGTTCAACGTCGAAGTTCGCGCTTGAAGTACCCGGTTGTTTGGGTGAATGACTCTCGGTTCCGCCGATGTCTGGTTTCTTGCTGGTGGGGCGTTTCGGTCCTTGAGCCTCGGCTGAAGTCTTTTCACCACAATCCGCCCTCGGGCGTGGCCAGCACTGCATCCTTCGGTTGCGGAACCTGATGGTTCCACCGACCTTCGACCGGCGCGCCGGTTCCCTGCCCACGCAAGGCTCCTTCGGAGCCGCCACGCCTTCGTCGTGGCCGATCCTCCGGATCGGGCGCCGGTTCCTACTTC
>JBDLIO010000640.1:0-2562 GCA_039714865.1 Acidobacteriota bacterium
AACACCCGCCGCGATGACCACCTGAATCAACAGCGACCAGAAGTTCTTGCGCCCCAGTCTGACGAACACGTCACGGCCGAACCAGAAGAGGATCAGCAACGAGAGCAGAAACCACAACGACGGCGGGCCAAAGCCACAGAAGGCGTAGGTGACGACCTGCCACAGCGCGCCACGAAAAACTGCCGGACCCAACCGAAAAATGGCTGGGACGATCGCCGTCGCATGAAAAAACTGAAGGACAAAGGTCCCGAAGACCACGGCCAGCAGCATCAAAATATCCTGAGGCGGTGGCCCACCGGCCAGGCCGAAGGTCCCGCCCTGGCCACCCCGACCCCAGGGATCGCGCGACGCCCTCACCGGCCTGCCCCGGCCTTCTCCTCCGGCATCGCAGGCCACTGCAACTCAGACGCCCGGAGATGACGATCCAGCATGACCTCACCGCGATGATCCCTGACCTGGAGTGTCAACAGCGGATCGCCCAGTGTCGTGTCCGCCTCGATCCAGGCGAAGAGTTCGAGGATCGACTTTTCGGGGTCTCCATAACAGAACTCGCGATCAGGAACGCTCTCCCCACAGCCCCTTGACCGCTGAAAAAGCGGGCTTGTCACCAGCTCAAACAGGGGGTACCCGCCACGATCCTCCAGCCACGGCAGGCGGAAGAACTCGCTGCGGTGCACGTCACCGCTGAGCAAGACGACCCCTCCGACCCGGTTCCGGGCGATGGCATCCATCAGCCGCTCTCGCTCCGCCGGATAACCGACCCACGCGTCTTCCTTGCGCGAGAAGTCGTTGAACGGAGAGCCGTTGACGACGATCTTGAACACCGCCTTCGAGCCGGCCAACCGGTCGACCAGCCAATCGAATTGCCGATTTCCCAGCATCGTTGCCGACTCCGGTTCAGCCAGCGCCGCCGTTGTCGGCGTCCGCCACGTCTGGTCGTCGAGCAAAATAATGTCGACATCACCCCACTGCTGAGCCCAATACACTCCCTCGCCATCGGCGCCAAATGAAGGATTCGGCGTGAACGCCTTGAAGGCCTCCCGCGCCTGCGCGAGTACAGGATTGTCCCGGTCTCCGTTGTCCATCCCGGTCTCGTGGTCGTCCCAGGTTGCAACCCAGAAGATCTTCCGAGCCATCCTGTTGAATTTCTTGGTCTCACGGAAGCTCTCGTAGGACAAAGCCATGGCCTCGGGCGCCCGCCGGCGATACTGGTCACCGAGGTCGTCCAACAAACGCCTGTCTTCTTCACTCGGCGAGGCCTCGTACCGATCCCGCGCCTCTTCCCAGAAGTCGTCCTCCACCCAGAGCAGTCCGTCAGCGTAGGGCGTGTCCCCGAGAGCCAGGAAGAGATCCGGGTCGGAATCGGCGATCGCCGACCAGACGCCTGTCTTGAAGCGGGCCCAATGATTGGCGCCGCTGCCCGCAGCCATGGTGACGCGCGTCGGGGCGCCGACTTCAGGCGGCGTGCGAAAGATCGCCTCTTCGTGCTCCCATATCGTGCCGTCTGCCGTTTCCACCTGGTACCGATAGCTTCTTCCGGGCTCAAGACCCTCAATCACGACGGTTGCCATCAGCCGCGCCTCCGGTTCCAAAACCACCCACGGCGACTGGATTTCGGCATCGGCCGAATCGACATCAACCGCTGTGACCCTGACGGTCCTCGGCACGGAGGCCTGCAGCCACACGGCAATCGACGTCGGTGAAGGACTGCCCAGGACGGGACCCCGGACGATTTCGGCCGCTTCGCCTCCCCAGGCAAGCCCCGAAAAAGCACCATAGACCACTGCAACAAAGAACCAAACCAATCGTTTCATCACGGAAGGATACAGTAAATTCTCGTACCACATGCCCTCCCACCTGCCGGCGATTTTCGTCGCGCTTCAGAGATCCGCACTTCATGGTGCGACCTCTTTGACCCTTTCGACCTTTTTGACCTTTTTGACCTTTTCGACCCCCCATCGGCTTCAACCCGGGAATCTCTTTGGGCACCTTTGTGTTAAAATTGGCAGAGACTTGAGTGCAGCTCGCTCAGGTCTCATGAGGAGCCTGTCACATGTCCAAATTGACCAAGCTGCCCGTCATTCCACTGCGCGAAGCGGTCCTTTTCCCTGGCGTAACGTCGCCGATTGCGGCCGGCCGGCCGGGGACCCTTCACGCCATCGAAGCCTCCCTCAAGATGGACTCAAAGCGTATCTTCGTCGTTGCACAACGGGAAAACCTTGACGACGCTTCGCCGGAACTTCTCTATACAGTCGGAACCATTGCCACCATCGGCCCGGTGCAAAGAGGACCGGCCGGAATGCGTCTGCTTTTGACCGGTGATGCGAGAGGCTCGGTCATCCGATTTGAGAACGAGGGCGGCTATCTGGTCGCCGTCTTTCAGGAGACCGATGAAGTCCTTCCGCTCGATCCTGCCGCGCCGTCATTCCAGGCACTTTACCGCGAGACCCGGGAACGTGCCGCAGAACTGGGCCACCGTGCCGGGCTTCCCAAGGAAGCCGTCGAACAGTTTCTCGCCGAAAATGCGGACGCCGGCCGTCTGACCGATCTCGTCGCGGGCCA
>JBDLIO010000641.1:0-2552 GCA_039714865.1 Acidobacteriota bacterium
TATTGAGATCAAAATCGCCCGAGCTCACATCCTGATAGACAATGATCGGGTTGGCGTCGTTGTCGGTCTCGATGTCGATCCCCGAAGCCATGGCGTCGAATCCGATGTCGTCGATCCACTCGCACTGCCAGGTGTTCCCGTTAGGCCCGCAGTTGCCCCCGGAACCCACGTACCTGGCCCACTCCAACGAGTCCGTGTCCGCGTTGCGGTAGGCCAGATGTTTGACCCCACCGATTCCGATGGCGAGCGAAAGCTCTTCGCCCGTGTCATAGCCCATGTTGCGGATGGGACCGCACTGCCACGCGTCTGAGATATTGCAGCTACCGCCGGTGCCCACCAGGGTTGCGATGATGGGGAAGGTATCGAAGCTGAACGTCGTGTGGAACGCGATGTTGGTGATCCCGCCGGGACCCACATCGATGTCGATGTAGTCGCCGATCCCAATCTCGGTGTGAATCGAATCGCACTGCCAGGAGTCCAGTGCACCGCCCTCACCACAGTTGCCGGTTCCGGGCGCCACTCTCTTAGCGTACTTGATGACCTGGTAGGTGCCGAGATCGACCTGGTAGGCAACCTGGGGCGTGCCCCCACTGGTGATGGCGAGGGCGGTCCTCTTGCCTTTGTAAACGCTGATTCCGGGATCCCCGAGATCGACGATGTCGGTTGTGTAGCTGAGCGCTCCGGTTTCCCGGTTCACCTCGCCCTCGAGGACCTTGAGCGAGCCGCTGTTCCAGTCGTAATAGCTGATGTAGAGCTTCGCTATTGGCCCCGGCCCACCGACTGTGATGGAGCTGTACTTCCCGACGACGCCGACAGAATCGACAACCTGACACTCCCAGGTGTTGCCGGGACCGCAGTTGCCGGTGGGGGCGCCGGTCCGCGCCAGCCAGAGATCGCCGTCGATTCCTTCGTAATAACTGATGTAGGACTCGCCGGTGAAGGGGTCGGTCGCCACTGAGACGAAGTAGCCGACCACCCTGGTGGCGTCGATGACGTCGACCAACCACTCTGAGGCCGGGAAGCCTTCCGGTTCTGACGCGAGTGCGGGTCCCGAAAACGCCGCCATGAAGAGAACGCCGTAAAGCAGGGTCCGGACAATCCGATGTTTCCGTTTCATTTCAACTCCTTTCGGGCCTTGTCGCCCCTTCCAGTGGTTTGTTCCGATCTCTTGCACCGTTGGCATCGTTGGAGGCAGCGGAAACGAGATTTACTCACCTGCCGATAAACTCGTTGAAGGTTTCCGGTAAAATGATGGAAGTGCCTTTGCCGGAAAATACCGTTCTTCGAGGGATGACCGGTCTGTTGCTGGCGTCCTTGGTATTCGTCGTGGCCGGTTGCGCCGGTCCCGAGCCGCCGACTGTGGGCGCCGTCGTCGATTCCTGTACCCGGAGAGAGGCCGCGGAGGTTGCCGGACTGAGACCAGGCGATGTGGTCGTCGCCTGGCGTCAGGGCAAGGACATGGGGGAGGTTCCTTCGCCCTTCCACCTGAGAATCATCGAGCAGGAGCGGGTCCTCCTCGGGCCCGTTGAGCTGACCGTTCGGAGAGACGGGGACTCGATGCGGATCACCATCCCCACGGGCCGTTGGCGGGTCCGCCTTCGACCGGTTTTCTCCCCGCAAGACCTCGGGCTTGCCGAAGAGGCGTTGGAGGCTGAGGAGAACGGTGAGCTCGGCAACGCAGGAAATCTCTGGGAATCCCTTGCGAGCCGATCAACAACCGGCGGCCGGACTCTGGCCGCCGCGTTCTTTCACGCGCAACACGGCATCGCCCTCGCGAAGGCCGGTCAGAAAGAGGCGTCCGCCTCAATACTCCATCTCGGCGCCGAGATCATTCCCGATGAACGCGTCCGCGCCGCCTACTGGGAGTCCGCCGGCGCCCGCCTCCTCTCGGCAGGGCTGAACAGTGACGCGGCAGACGCCTTGTCGTCGGCCGTCGCGAGCCTGGCTCCCGACTCCCCCGGCATGGCCTTCGTTCAACTCCAGCTCTGCCGGACGAATCTGAGAACCTGCGATGCCGAAGCGGTTCGCGCGGTTGAGATTTATCGCCTTACTGGCGGTGAGAAGACCATCGAGCTTGCCCAGACCCTGACCTGCACCGGCACGGGAGCGTATTACCGAGGTGATCTCGATGCTGCCGAGGAGGGGTACCGCAACGCTTTGCTGATTGTCCGCGACATCGCCGCCGGAAGCCCCATGGAATGCGAACTCCTCGGGAACCTCGGCCTGGTCGCCAAGAGGCGGGGAGATTTCGCCACCGCGAGGGAGTTCTTCCGTCAAGATATGGCGGCCGCGGAACACTTGGGGTCCGGAACGCTCCAGTACTCCCATGCTGCCAATTACCTCGGGTTGCTGGCGAAGAACACCGGACGCTACGAGGTCGCCCGTCCATATTACGAGAAAGCCCTGGCATCCTTCCGTATCACCAACCCGAACGGACCCGAGGTGGCCGGCGTCCTGACGAATCTGGGGAACGTCGCACTGCGGGAAAAGGACAACGAGGCGGCCCGGCGTTTTCACGAGGAAGCCCTGGCGCTGAGACGAAGGCTCGATCC
>JBDLIO010000642.1:0-2552 GCA_039714865.1 Acidobacteriota bacterium
ACGGCGCCGACGAGGATTCGATCACTATCGTCCGCGTTCCGGGCGCGTTCGAAATCCCGCTGGCCGCCCAGCGCCTGGCGGCCCAGGGCGAGTACGACGCGCTGATCTGCCTCGGCGCGGTGATCCGCGGGGCCACTCCGCATTTCGAATATGTCAGCGCCGAGGTCACCAAAGGCATCGCCGCCGTCAGCCTGGCCAAGGATCTGCCGGTCTCCTTCGGCATCTTGACGACCGATTCGATCGAGCAGGCGATCGAAAGAGCCGGCACCAAGGCCGGCAACAAGGGCGCCGAGGCCGCAACGACCGCCATCGAGATGGCCGATCTCTTTCGGGGGCTGTGAGCTGACCCCTTAGGCATCGGCCGACGGCATCCCACGTGGATGGCCCGTGGCTCGAATCCTCCGGCTGAACGCCCAAACCGGTAACTTAGCCATCCCATGTGCACTATTCTTGAGTATAGGGGGTGAGCACCAATGACAACCAATGCGATCGTTTCACAGAGAATTGAAGTCGCCCCAGGCCTAATGGTCATTCGGATCGTGCCGGACAGTTGGGAGCTTCCGAAATTCACGCCGGGCCAGTTCGGCGTGCTCGGGCTTGCCGGATCGGCGCCCCGATGCGCTCTGTCCGATCCCGAGGACCAGCCGCCAGACCCAGACAAACTGATTCGAAGGGCCTATTCAATCGCCTCATCCTCGGTTGAACTGCAACACCTGGAGTTTTACATCACTTTAATTCGTTCAGGGGCTCTGACCCCTCGCCTCTTTGCCCTTCAGTCGGGTGACCGCGTGTGGCTGGGGCCCAAGATCACCGGAACCTTCACCATCGACCAGGCGCCCGCGGACAAACATCTGGTCCTGGTGGCGACCGGCACCGGCCTCGCTCCCTACATGAGCATGCTGCGCACGGTCCTCGGGTCAGACCCGGAACGACAATTCGTCGTCGTCCTGGGCGCACGTCACTCCTGGGATCTCGGCTATCACTCGGAGTTGGTGACGATGGCCCGCCTCAGCCCCAACTTCACCTACTTGCCCGTCATCAGCAGGCCCCAGGAGGAACCCGTTCCCTGGCTGGGGACTACGGGCTACGTGCTCGGCCTCTTCAAAACCGGCGCCGTCGAACAGGCGCTGGGTTTTGCGCCTTCCCCCGATTCAACGGGAGTCTTCTTGTGCGGGAACCCGGCGATGGTCGAGGGCATGATCGAGTTGCTGGCCGCCGACGGTTTTTCCGAACATACCCGCAAGGATCCCGGCCAGATCTACGTCGAACGTTATTGGTAGACCCCACCCCAGCGGAGCCGGAAGCCCGGAAGCCCGGAAGCCCGGAAGCCCGGAAGCCCGGAAGCCAAAAACTTGTCACGAACGAGAAACAATGGTATCAGTTGTGGAGTGGTTCTCTGATTTCTCTATTGCTTTTGAGTCACTTTCTCAACTTCTGGAGGTTTTCATGAAACGATCACTGATAATTCTGTACGTAGCGCTGGCTGCCGGCTTGGCCGTATACGGCGCCGCTTCCGCCCTCCCTCCTCTCGACACAACGACCATCTGCGAAATTCTTCATATCGACCAGGACCAGTGGTCGGTGATGTCAGGAGAAGAAAAGGTGGATGCCATCAAGGCTTTGCCGCCCGAAGGTCGGCTCACCCTGCATCAGTTGATCCGCGAGCAGGCCGGCCCCTCCGCTCGGGCGCCGATCACGATCGACAGCAACGTCACAAATGGCCCGGGCCTCGCCAAGAAAACCCGTGCCGTGGGCACGATTACCTATGACAACGGCATTCCGGTGGCCTTCACTCCTACCAATTCCCTGATGGGCAACAAATTCAACCAGGCCATTTCGGCCGGCGGCTCCATCGTCGGGGTCGAACCGAACGGCACCATCACAGCTTTCTCCGCATACATGGTCTTCAACCCGCCTCCCGGGGGGCCAGGCACCACTGTTTCCTCCGCAGTATCTTGGGCTATCTTCGGCCCCGAAAGTGCCGGCGGCGACGCCCAGCGATTGGCCAACGGGTTGTTTTTGGGCGGATCCGGAATGGTCCTTCACACCCTCCCCACTCCGGTGAGCTACACCGGCTCGAGCTTTCACGTCGACATCATGGCCATGGAAGGCGTTTCATGGCAACCGACGCCGGCCGCTCCTACTTTTATGTTCAGCATGCTCGCGCCGGCCTGGTCGCCAGGAACCCTTTCCGGTCTCGGCACTCACGGCGTGATCATGGCCCAAACGACCACTGCCTCGGTGAATTCTCTCCCTTTCAATATGTTGGTTCGAGCTTCCGGCAACGTCATCGTCCCGGTCGAGTTGATGAGCTTTTCGGTGGAATAGGGCGGCGCCTCAGCCGGTCTTCGAGTCGCCTCGAACGTCTCAACCACGCAAACGGAGCACCCGGCGCCTCCCGTATACCAGGTAGACGACCCGGGAGGCTCCGATGCACAGATCATTCATTCTTAGATCGCTGGCCTTGATTTTTCTTATCGTCGCGGCGGACCCATCGGTCCACGCCGACTGGAACGAGGGCCTCGCGGCCTTTAATGCCGAAAGCTACGCGG
>JBDLIO010000643.1:0-2543 GCA_039714865.1 Acidobacteriota bacterium
TTCGCCTGAGACGCCGTGGCAGGACATTGTCGCGGTGATGGCGCCGGGAGGATCGGTCACCGGGTGTCCGAAGCACTCGGCGATGTCGGTGATTGCCGGCCTCGAACCCGTTGATCGGGGCCCTTTCACCGGTGCCCTGGGCGTGATCGCAGGCAATGGTGATCTCGAGCTGGCCCTGCCGATCCGGACGGCCTGGACTTCTGAAGGACGTTTGGAGATGGCGGCCGGCTGCGGGATCGTATGGGAGTCGGACCCTGCGGCCGAGGAGGCCGAATCACGCCTCAAGATCGGAAAGTGGCTGGAGTTGGTGGGCTATGCCGCAGAGTAGATTGGCAACTTGTCCTCGAACTGCTTCGAAAAAGCGAGGCAAAGGAAACAGGAAAATCAACGCAAAGGCGCAAAGACGCAAAGACGCGAAGGGAGTCATTCGGGGAAGCAAGCGCCCGGGGCCATCGCAACCATCCCTTCCGTCTTATCTTCGTGCTCTTCGTGTCCTTTGTGGTTCAACTTCGTTCTCTTTTCGGATCCTTCGCGGTCTTGGCGTCTTCGCGGTTCAACTGTGTTCTCGGGGGGTTCCTTTTGGTTCCGGTGTCTCTGGGGAGGCTCGGTGATCTGGCGGGACGGGAAGATTCGTCAGGAGCCGCCGCTGTGCGTGCCGCCGGCGGACCTCGAAGGTGTTATGACGACTGTGGGTTGTGACGGTGGACGGGTGTTGCTTTGGGAGCACCATCGGCGGCGCCTCCTGGATTGCACCGGCCTGGCGGTAGAGGAGGGCTTGCTTCCGCAGCCGCAGGACCTCGAGTCGTTACTGGAGGCCTCTGGGTGTATGGCGCCATCGCGGCTGAGACTTTCGGTATGGCCTGATCCCGCCACAGGGGCAATTCGAGTCGAGGCAGTCTGCTCGCCGATTGAGGCCTTCGGCGCCGGCCGGAACCCCGTCTGGTTGGCTGTCGTTCGGTGGAAGGACCCGCCGGATGCCGGCCGCAAGGTCATTGCTCGACACGTGTGGCACGATGCCGGGGCCCTTGCCGTGGCGTGGGGCGCCGATGACGCATTGATCGCGGACGGCAAAGGCCGGCTGTTGGAAACATCGAAGGCCAACGTCTTCGTGCGCCGCGGCTCGGTGGTCGCCTCGCCGCCGGCCCCGGCGCGGTGCCTGCCGGGCATCATGCGCCAGGTGGTGCTGGAGGCCCTGCCTTCGGTCGGCCTGAAGGTGGAAGAGCGGGATGTCTTCATTGACGAATTGACCTTTGCTGACGAGGTGTGGATCACCAATGCGCTGGTCGGTATCGTTCGAGTCGGCAAGGTGGGGGAGCGTTGTTGGGATCGCTGGCCTTTTCACCGGCGCCTTTCGGCCCTGGCCATTCCGGCGCCGGGTTGGCTTGGTTGACCGGTCAAAGAGGTCAGAGAAGTCAAAGAGTCAAAAGGGTCGAAGAGGTCGGCAACAAGGTTGTGGGCTTGACATGGATTTAAGAATATTCGAAAATGGCAAAATGAGGAATCGCTATGGAGCCTGAGAAGATTGCATGTGTCGACCCGGAACGATCCGTGGAGGATCTCGAGCGCCTGCGTGCTCGGCTGGCTGAAAACGAAGGTCTGCTGAGATCTCGATCGGATCATTACACTCTTTTGGGAGGGTTGACTCGTCTCAAGATCCTTGCCCTGCTGGATTGTTCCGGTGAACTTTGTGTCTGTGACCTTGCCACAATTCTGGAGATGACCCCGGCCGCCGTCTCGCAGCATCTCGGACGCCTTCGGTCGGCCGGCCTTGTTGCGCCCCGCCGGGACAAGATGACGATCTACTACCGACGGACCGATCAAGAGCTGATACCTCCGCTGTGTTTCCCGGCGCTTGGGTCGGGTTAAGATCTTCGACGAGGTAGGAGGACGCAGAATGGCTCATGGTTCTTTTCGTGCGGTGATGGCTGCTATCGTCGGCAATTCAACGGTGACGGTGGCCAAAATGGTGGCCTTCTTCATTACGGGCTCCGCGGCGATGTTGTCGGAGGCCCTGCATTCGATGGCCGATACGCTCAATCAAATCCTGCTGATGATCGGTATTCGCCGGTCGTCCAGGGCGGCGGATCCCAGGTTTCCTTTCGGCTACGGCGCCGAACGTGCCGTCTGGGCCTTGATGTCTGCTGTCGGGATCTTTTTTCTGGGGTGTGGCGTAACGGTTTATCACGGTATTCAGAGCCTTCTGCATCCCCACGAGTTGGAGGGTCTCGGCTGGGCGGTTGGTGTGCTCGTTGTGTCCTTTGTCATCGAGTTTGCGGTGTTGGTGTTGGCGGTTCGAACGGTGCGACACGACGCCAAAGGGAAGCCGTTTTTTGCGTACCTGAGGCACGAGGCCGATCCGACGGCAGTGGCGGTCGTCCTTGAAGATTCGGCCGCCTGCCTCGGTGTCGTCATTGCGTTGGTCGGCATCTTCGCGTCCCATTGGACCGGCAACAGCCTGTGGGATGCCGTGGCCTCTATTTTGATCGGGTTGCTCCTCGGAATGATCGCCACCTGGTTGGTCGCGCGAACCCGGCATCAACTGG
>JBDLIO010000644.1:0-2543 GCA_039714865.1 Acidobacteriota bacterium
GGAAGTCGACGGCGTGCCGATCTACAACACCGTCGACGCTGCCGCACAGGACACCGGGGCCAACGCCTCGTTGATCTTCGTGCCGCCGCCGTTCGCCGCCGACGCCATTCTCGAGGCCGCCGACGCCGGTGTGGACACCATCGTCTGCATCACCGAGGGCATCCCGGTACGCGACATGGTCAAGGTTCAGCGCATCCTCCAGGGTCTTCCCGCCCGTCTGATCGGACCCAACTGCCCGGGCATCATTACTCCCGGCGAGACCAAGATGGGCATCATGCCGGCCCACATTCACCGCAAGGGCGGCGTCGGCGTCGTCTCCCGCTCGGGCACACTGACCTACGAGGCCGTCGGCCAGCTGACCAACCTCGAACTGGGCCAGTCGACCTGCGTCGGCATCGGCGGCGACCCGCTTCCGGGCACCAACTTCATCGACTGCCTCGAAGCCTTCGAGGAAGACGACGAGACCACCGGAATCGTCATGATCGGTGAGATCGGCGGTACCGCGGAAGAAGAGGCTGCCGACTTCGTCGAGCAGTTCGTCTCCAAGCCCGTTGTCGCCTTCATCGCCGGACAGACGGCGCCTCCCGGACGCCGCATGGGCCACGCCGGAGCGATCATCTCCGGCGGCAAGGGCACCGCTGCCGACAAGATGAAGGCCTTGGAAAAGGCCGGCATCGCCGTCGTGCCGACACCGGCCGACATCGGCATCACCATGAAGAACCTCCTGGATGCCCTGCCGTTGGCCGGAATGTAGCCGGAGTCAAAAACCCAAATTGAAACGCCCGGCGGAGACGCCGGGCGTTTTTTCGCTCGCTGTGTCCCTGCACACTCCACCCCAGAGTCAATTGCTTCGGTACGCTGTCTCCAGATCGACTCTCCTTGCAAGTTCGCTGGTGTACCGCTTCCCCAGGGTCTCCCTATTGGCGTGTACCCAGTCTTTGAGGTGGGTGAACCCGAGGGGTTCTGAGTCCACATGAAGCAGGCCAGATGAGAGGCCGCGAATCTCGTCCATCGTGATCATCACGTCGCCATTTATCCTGCCGATCAACCAACCCGAGAGCCAACCGACCCGATTGGGCACACCGATCACCGGCCTCTCGAATCCGATGAATTTCCCGATGGTCTCCACCAGTTCCCTATAAGTGAATATCTCCGGCCCGATGGCATCAATCACAACATTCTTCCGGTCCTTCCCGTACGCCACTGCGGCAGCAGCCAAGTCATCGACATGAATGGGGCACAGACGATACTGACCGTCACCGAACACGCCGAAGACCGGGAGCCGTCGCAAGGCCCAGGCGATGTTGTTGATCAGGATGTCCTCTCTGCCGAACAAGACAGCCGGCCTGAGGATGGCGTATGAAAGGCCGCTCTTTTGCAGCGCTAATTCCACCTTCGCTTTCCCTCTGAAATACGACAAGGGTGAGTCGATCGACGGATTGGTGATGCTCACGTGAACCACCCGCTCTACCCCAGCCCTCCTTGCAGCATCAAACAGGACCTCACTCTTGGCCACAGCCCCGGCGTGATTGAAACTTCTGTGGTTGAACCGTACCCAGTAGGTGTTGTAGAGAACCGAAACTCCTTCGAGGGCCTCGGCCATTTTGTGGGGGTGTTCAAAGTCGTACGGGAAAGCCTTCACTTTTTCTGAAAGCCTTGATTTGCGATCGACTGACCCTGTCAGGGTGACCACCTCGCAGCCCTCTTCGAGCAACCGTGATGCGATGTATCTTCCTGAGTACCCAAATGCGCCTGTGACTGCATGGATATTTCTCATGGGCCCTCCATCGGTTTCTTTTCTTGATTTTCATTTTATATTGAAAATTTTGAAAAGCAACATATTTTTCAGAAATTCATGAAAATCTATGCTCCTCGTCGTACACTCTTCATTGATGGAGAAACTGGGAGTATTCAAGGACGAGTTCATCGCCGAATGGGGCGCCCTCGGCCCGGCCTGGGGCATGACTCGAACAGTGGCGCGCATTCACGCCCTGCTGATGATCAGCAACCACCCCCTCACCACCGATGAGATTATGGATTCACTGTCGATCAGCCGAGGGGGCGCTCACGGAGCACTGAAAGAACTGCTCACCATGGGCATCGTTAAGGGAATAATCCCCAAGGGCGAACGCAAGGAGAGGTTCGTCGGAGAGAAAGACCCCTGGAAGGTCTTCTGCGCCATCATGCGGGAACGGAAACGAAGAGAGGTTGAGCCGGTCCTCGCCGTGTTGAATCGTTGCCTTGACGCCACCGGTGAGTTCCACGGAGACGATGCCCGGTCTTTCACCAATCAATTGCTTCAACTCAAGGAGTTCGTCGATGCCGGGGATCGTGTAATGGAAACAATCGGATCCTCCGAGCGCGGACCTGTCCTCAAGTGGATGATGGGCTTCGTGAACACCAAGAAAAGACGTTAGGTTGAATCAGGTTCGGCATCCTCCTCGTCAGTACCCCAGTGCCGGAACGGTCGTGGGGTCGCCTGTCGCGTTGTCGATCACCGAGCCGTAGGCCCACACACGGCCACCCGTGGTTTTTACGTTCAA
>JBDLIO010000645.1:0-2538 GCA_039714865.1 Acidobacteriota bacterium
AACCCCTTTCAGGTGCTGAGCCGCGCAGAGCGGTCCCCCTCGATCGGGCATTCTACCAACGCCCGACCGCTGCCGTTGCCGGTGCGCTTCTGGGGAAGGTTCTCGTCCTTGAGAATGCCGAGGGACGAGTGGCGGTGCGCCTGACCGAAGTCGAAGCCTATCTGGGGCCGACCGACCCCGCGTGCCACACCTTCGGCGGCCGCCGGACGGCCCGAGTCCGCAGCATGTGGGGCGAGGCGGGCCGTGCGTACGTCTACCTGATCTACGGTGTGCACCACTGCCTCAACGTCGTCACCGTCGGCGGCGGGGCGGGGGAGGCCGTGTTGCTGCGGGGTGGGTCGGTCGTGTCGGGTCTGGAACTCGTCAAGAAGAGACGGGGTGAAAAAGTCTCTGCCCGTGACCTGGTCAACGGTCCCGGAAAACTCTGTCAGGCATTGGCAATTGACCGTTCGGCGGACGGCGGTGATCTGGTCTCGATCAAATCCGGCCTGTGGATCGAGGATGACGGTCTCGTCGGGCCGCCCGAGACGGTTGAAAACAGCCCGCGGATCGGCCTTGGAGACGTAGGCGATGCAGCCAAATGGCCGCTGAGATGGATCTATCAAGACAAATGAACCACAAAGACACGAAGCACACAAAGAGGAGGAGAAAAAATCAGTCGATAATTAACCGTTTGATGCCGGATTTCATGAGTGTTTGATTCCAGTTCAAGAGAAAACCGAGGTGGTGATTGCTCAATTTGAGGTAGGTCAGTAGTTGCGCGCTGTGAATTGGGAGAAGGCGTTCGACTACCTTGTTTTCTATTACGATCGACTCGTTGATCAGCATGTCAATTCGATATCCCGCATCGACGAAGACCTCGCGATACCGAACCGGCAGTGGCACCTCGCATCTGACCTCGAGATCTGCCGATCGCAGTTCATATGCCAGGCACGCCTGATAAGCCGACTCCAATAGCCCGGGTCCCAGTGCACGGTGGATTCTGATTGCTGAATCAACGATGACTCTTGCGGTCTCCTCAATGTCATCTTTCATAATCCCCATCTCAGTGTCCTTTGTGTCTTCGTGGTTCAAATATCTCCTCTCTTTGCGTTCTTGGCGTCTTTGCGGTTCAATTCTTTTTGCCTTTGCCTTTCCCACGCACCGAAACCGTGTTCTGTTACCTTGGTTACTCGAAGGGAGTTGCCATGAGAGTGATCGTTTTCGGGGCCGGGCGCGTTGGTTCGGCGATGGCGTTGGATTTGGCGGCGGACGAGAAATTCGAGGTCACGGTGGCCGACATCGATGCTGAAGCACTGCGCCGGCTGTCGGGTGTCGAGCGGCTGACTCCGGTTCGCGCCGATTTGCGGACAGTCGACATGATTCAACGAATGGCGATGGCCCACGATCTGGTCGTCGGCGCGGTGCCGGGACCCATGGGTTACGGAACCGTGCGGTCGGTGATCGACGCCGGCCGGGACATCGTGGACATCTCCTTTTTCGAGGAAGACCCCTATCCCGAACTGGACGAGTTGGCCCGCAGGCGAGGCGTCATGGCCCTGATGGACTGTGGCGTGGCGCCCGGGTGCTCGAACCTGATTCTGGGCGCCGCCCAGGCGGAGATGGACAGCGTCGAGAGCTTCTCGTGCTGGGTCGGCGGGTTGCCGGCCGTTCGCCATCAGCCCTTTGAATATCAGGCGGTGTTTTCGCCGATCGACGTCATTGCCGAGTACACCCGCCCGGCCCGCCTGGTCGAAAACGGCGAGGTCGTGACGCGAGATGCCCTGAGCGAGGTGGAGCCCCTGGATTTCGAAGGCGCCGGTACGCTGGAAGCATTCAATACCGACGGTCTGCGAACCCTCTTGCGATGCGACGTGCCGAATATGAAGGAAAAGACCCTGCGCTATCCGGGACATGCAGACAAGATGCGGATGCTGCGGGATACCGGATTCTTCTCCACTGATGAGGTCGAGGTTCGCGGCGGCAAGATCAGACCGATCGATTTGACGTCCGAACTGCTCTTCTCCGCCTGGCACATGGGGGAGGACGACGAGGATCTCACGGTTTTTCGGGCCGAGGTTGAGGGTCGAAAGGACGGGGCAACCATCCGCAGGACGTATCAGATGTTGGACCGGCTGGACCGGGCTACAGGGACGACTTCGATGGCACGGACGACCGGTTACACATGCACCGCGGTCGTCAGGGCGGTCGAAGCGGGGCTCTTCCGGCAGGAAGGCATCTGGGCGCCGGAGGTCATGGGCCGTGCACAAGGCTGTTTCCGGTTCGTGCTGGATCGGCTCGCGGAACGTGGAGTGGTGTTCAAGGAGACGGAAGAGATCGTAGATACCGTTGCGGACCTGGAGGTCCGCGCTCCATAAAGAGCGCTCCAGGACTTGAGATGGGAGCGCGGGCGCTCCATAAAGAGCGCTCCAGGACTTGAGATGGGAGCGCGGGCGCTCCATAAAGAGCGCTCCAGGACTTGAGATGGGAGCGCGGGCGTCCACGCCCGCATCGGGCCCTTGGAAAAAAGGTTGCGGACTTGGCTTTCGCGCTCCATCA
>JBDLIO010000646.1:0-2532 GCA_039714865.1 Acidobacteriota bacterium
AATTGGAAGGAGGCCCTGGCACTCCTGGAGACCTGGACGGTCCAGCGACCCAAAGACGCCAACAGTCGGTTCTGGATCGCCTATTGCCTCGAACGCATGGGCCGCATGGACGAAGCACGAGGTGCCGCCCTTCACGCCTGCAGTCTGGACCCGGACGACCCTCGGGCCGCCAAACTGCTGGCTCGACTCGAGGGCCTCGGTCCGGGCGGCTCGTCCACAGAGCCGACGGAGAACGACGAACATGTGCCGGCCACCGAGGCCGGTCCCGACAGCCCTGCCCCGGCGACCGAAACCGGGCGCGGGGGACTCACTGCGAGAATCACGGTACCTGGTTCCCTGCTATGGCAACCGGGGGACGTGATCGACGGGCGCTACGAGGTCCGTGAGGTTCGACGAGGTGGCATGGGTGAGGTCTATTTCGTTTTCGACCGCGCCCTCGCCCTCGATTTGGCGGTCAAGACTCCCCTCCCAAAGACCCTGGCAACCCAAAGCGGCCGCCTTCGGTTTTTGAGGGAGGCTGAGGCCTGGATCGGCCTCGGCCTTCACGTCAACATCTGCGCCGCCTACTACGTTCGGGAGTTGGGTGGTGTGGCAAGGCTGTTCATTGAGTTGATCGACGGCGGCGGGCTCGACGAGTGGATCAAAGACAATCAATCCGGGACCATTTCTCAGCGCCTGGACCTGGCAGTTCAGGTGGCCTCGGGTATGCATCACGCCCACACCTTTGGCTGGATTGACGACACCGGAACTGAACACCGGGGCCTTGCCCACCGGGACCTCAAACCCGCCAACATTCTGGTCGGCTCGGACGGCATCGCCAGGGTGACGGACTTTGGGCTGGTCGGACGGGGTTTCGCAACCGAGGAGGCCGCGAAGGCAGAAGCTGACGACCTCCGGGGTGACCTGGAGCCGATTGACGGCATCTGGAAGACCATGACTCTCGGCGGCGGTGTCATGGGCACCCCCCCCTACATGCCCCCGGAGCAGTGGGGAGGAGGCCACACGGCGGGGAAACAGGCGGACATTTATGCATTCGGGTGCATCCTCTTCGAGATGTTTTGTGGGCGGCGCCCCTTTGTGCTTTCGGACAGCGATCGCAGGGCCCGCCCTGAGGTGCAACTGGCCCAACTGGAGGAAATGCACCGCCACTCGAAACCCCCTTTGCCCCAATCGCTCAACGACCGGATTGACGGTGATCTGGCAGTTTTGATGCTCGAATGCCTTGAGAAGGATCCCTCGGAGAGACCGCCGTCGTTTTCGGAGCTCCGCCGGCGTTTGGTCGATGTGTTCAATCGGCTCACGACACTTCCCTACCCCCGACCCAATCCCAAAGCCGGCCGGCTCCTCGGCGATGCGCTGAACAACCAGGGAGTGTCCTACGCCACCCTCGGCCAGCCCAAGAGAGCGGAACACGCCTGGGAAGAGGCACTCGCAAACGACCCTCGTCATGTCGAAGCAACGTTCAATCTGGCGTTCTTTCGATGGCAGTCACGAGGCGCCGGAAACCCCGAAACTCTGGCTCGCATGGAGGAGATCCTCAGGGGGGACTCGCCCCACTGGAAAGCCCGGCACCTCGCCGGGAAACTCTGCCTGGCGGTTGGCGATTGGGCGAAGGCGCTGGAACATCTCAAGGAGGCTCATCGAGACTCCAACGGCATGCCGGAGGTTGCTCGCGACTACGCGGTGGCTCTTTGCAGCCAGGGGAAGTCCCAAGACCAGATCGTGAATTCCCAGGAGACCGTAGACATTCTAGCCAGCTGCGGCGGCCCGCTCCGGTTCGACCCGCTGCTTTTGACCACCTATGCACTGGCCATGCGGGATCTCGGTCAGGAGTCCAAAGCGGCCGGTTTGTACAAAGAGGCCCGTCGCCACGATCCCAACCTCCCGCCCGAACTCCAGCGAGGCGCCCTGCATCTCATCCCGGCCTTCAGCTTCGTCAATCGTCTCGTGGGTTTCTCCGGACGAGTCCTCAATCTCGCATTAGAGCCCACGGGCCGAACGGCAGCCACAGTCCTCCATGACGGCGCCATGTGTATCTGGGACACCGAAAAAGGCGAGATTGAACGCATGCTGCGGCCCAAAAACGGCCGCCCCCGTTGCTTGGCCCTCTCGCCTGACGCCACCCGTGTTCTGACGACCTCCGAGGGCAATCCAGTCACTATCTGGGACACCGAAACAGCGGTTTCAGACCACCGGCTTCAGGCCCATGCCGGTTTCCTCAACGCGCTCGAAATCACCGGGGACGGGCGAAGAGTTGTCGGCGTTGGCACGACGGGAAGACTCAATGTCTGGAGCCTGCAAAATCGTTCGTTGATCAACGCCCACCCGGTCCACAGCGGATTTCTGACCGACCTGGCCGTTTCAGCCGATTGCAAGACCGCGGTCACTGGAGGGAGTGGAGGCAAGGTGCTTGTTGTTGACCTCGATGACGGTGAGATCCTCACGAGGCCTGAACGACATCTTCTTGACGTCAGCGCGGTCTCCATCTCTCAGGGTGGCCGGATGGCGATCTCTGGTGACGAGGGCGGCGAG
>JBDLIO010000647.1:0-2530 GCA_039714865.1 Acidobacteriota bacterium
TCCGGCCTGAACTGCGAGATCTCCCAGTTCTGGCAGAATTTACACTCGACGTTGCACCCGGCGGTCGCATAGGACAGAGCCTTCTCCCCGGGCAGTACATGAAAGAACGGCTTCTTTTCCACCGGATCGACATGAACCGAGCACGCCAGCCCATGAACCAGCGTGTAGTAGGTTCCGGCCAGGTTCTCACGGACGCCGCACGTGCCCCGCTCGGCGTCGGCAACGATGCACGCTTGAGGACACAAACCGCATTCAACCTTGAGGTGCTCGAGTTTTTTGTACCAGGAGGCTTCCCGCGCCGGCAGATCCTGGAGATCCACCGGTTCCCCCACTTTGGGCTTGGCGCCTCGAGCCGCACGCGGCAAAAGACAGCCGGCAGCCATCCCTGCGCAAAGCCCCAACGCGTCTCTTCGATTCAGCCCGCTCTTCATACCTGTGGCCCTACCCAAAACCTGGAGCCGCCCTGCTCTTCCTTCGAAGTTGAACGTTGAACGTTGGACGTTGGACGTTCATTTGAAAGGACCGCTCTCCCGAAAAATCTGCTCCGAATCATCCGCCCACCACCTTGAGCTTTTTTATGTCCCCCAAACCCAGGCCGTAGTCGGCAGCGGTTTGAATGAAACGAGGGGCCCGCTTCTCGTCAGTCAGGCTGTCCAGAGCGCGCCGGGCTCGTTCCTCCTCGATCATGCGCCACGCCCAGGCATCGGCGGCCACCGGGTCGCTGGAGGCCGCCACCAGGCCCAGGTCGAACACGCCACGATTGGCGAAGGCTGGGCCACCTCGATACTGTGCCCTGCCACCGTCCAACAGGGTCAACCGCAACTTGCCGCCGATCCACCGGTGGCGAACGACGTCTGCGACGTAGGGGTCACAGTTGCCGTCGTGGTACTTGTTGGGGTTGTGAATGACCCCATACCAATTCTTGAGACCGGCGGAGACCCCGGCGAAATCGTGATCCTTGACCACACCGACAGAAATCAGGGCGGTACAGGTCGTCGACACCAGACGCGCGAAACACGAGGCAACCGCCCCTGTCACGGTCGGCTCCTTGTCGTAGTCGTTGTCGATGCCGTAACACAGGGAGGGACCACCCTTTCTCCTCAGAGAGAAGCCCGCCCGTTCCAACTCTCGGCTCGAACGCTCGAAGACGATGATCCGCGACCGTTCGACGCCGGCCCCGGCCAGCAATTCGACCAGCGCGCCAACCACCTCCGGCCGCGGTGACATCCTGGGGCCTCCGAGGCAGTTGACCTTGATGCCGACGGTATCCCTTTTCCCGAAGAGACCACGGAAGGCCGCTTCCGCGGTGTCCATTCCCGTTGACCTCCTGACGGCGTCACCAACGGCCCGAGAAAAGGCTGCCGGTCTCGCATGAGGAGGAACCTCGGCAGTCCCAACCCGCCCGATCCCTGGTCCCGGTTTCTGTGACGCCCGTACAACCCTCGAGACAGCCCCAACACCCAGAAGTGCAACAAGGTCCCGTCTCGAGAATCGAGTCATGGGCCGTGCTCCTCCCCGAAGACCTGGGCCGTGAAGACCTCGAAGGTCGCCCCTCGGCGCCATGCATCGGTGGCCAGTTTTGCTTTCCGGGCCAGGTGGTCCAACATCGTGTCGCGGTCCCAGCCCTGCTCCGTCGCCACCTGGGGCAAAAAGACCGCCCCCCGACCGTTCTTCGACAATACAACACCATGTATCCCAACCCTGATCGCCTCGGGACCGGGAACTTTCCGTGACGGCGACAGCAGGGAGACCTCGACCGAGAGATCCTTGAGTTCGTCCAGTTCCAGCGCCGGAAAGCGCGGATCCCGCGAGGCGGAGACGGCGGCATGCACGACCGCGTCCACGACCGACTGCCGCGCCTCGATCACACCCATGCAGGCTCGCAGGCGTCCCGCCCGTCCCGGCTTGATCTCGGGATGATTGAGGGTCACGAAGGCGCCCGCCGGCGCTCCCAGCACCGGGTCATCCCCGTGGACCGAAAACCACCGAGCCAATTGTGGACCGTGGCCCAACCGAGTCTCCAGGGCCGCACGAGCAAGCCCGGCGACCGCCGTCTGCTGCTCGGGCGCCAAGGTCGGAAGATCGGAGGGACTGCCGGGCTGCTTCCACGGCCTCCATCGACCGGTGAAGGCGATGGAGACGTAGGACACCGACTGCTTGAAGTCGCCCATCACATGGCCCGAGGTCGTAACGCCCAGAACCTCGCCCGTCCCGTCAAAGGCGTGGTCGATCATTTCCAGAAGCACCGAAACCGGCTTGCTGCCGCAGACAGTGTCCCCGGAGACCTCGACCTGGTGCCGGAACCCGTCGGCCTGTCCCTTTGCGGCCAGATCGGCCGTTGCGCGCGCCAGGTCCAAGAGCTGATCACCCAGGTTGGGACCCTGCGGGAACGGCGCCCACCGATAGGCCTCGCCGTGGTGGGAAAAATCGGTCGATACGACGACGACGGTCTCGGGACCGAGATATTCGCCAAGCGCCTCGGCGATCCGGGAGATCTCCGCCGAGCCTGAGTGATGGCCGATCAGAATGG
>JBDLIO010000648.1:0-2524 GCA_039714865.1 Acidobacteriota bacterium
CCCTTCGTGACGACAGTCTCCAACTACCTCACGGTTCCCGGCATGGGCACCTTCCAGCTGATGGGCGAAGACGGTCCCATCGGGGATGACGACTACATCACCTTGGCGGCATCCTCGCTGATCGCCCAGGGCTACGGCCTGCCCGGTGGTCCTCCACTGCCGGAAGACCTCGATCTCGCAACCGGCGCCTACGGCGTCATCCTGCGGGCCGAAGAAGCCGCGATCATCAACGAGCGGACCGCCGCTCTGAATGCGATCATTTCAGCGACCGCCGCCAACTTCGGCATTCCGGTCCTGGACATGAACGCACGCTTCGACGACATCGCCGGCGGCAACCACTGGATCCTCGGCGGCATCGAGTTGTCGGCCGACTTCCTGCTGGGTGGCATTTTCTCGTATGACGGTGTCCACCCTCAGAACATCGGCTACGCCCTGGTGGCGACCGAACTGATCAATACGATCAACTCGGCCTTCGGCGCCAACATCCCGCAGCTCAACATGGTGGAGATCCTCTCCGGTGGTGGAGGCACGACTATTCCAGCCGGCGCCAAAGCTGCTGATGTCGTTTTCTCGGACGCCGCCTGGGATTCTCTGAAGGAGACATTCCCGATCAATCTTCCCGAGCGCCCCGAAGGGGTGAACCAAGACACACCGGTGCTCGACTGAACACACCGCAAGCCGACAAAAAACCGGGCCGTACGGCCCGGTTTTTTTATTCCAACGACACTCTCTCGAAACAACTCAAAGGCTGGCCTCGGTAGGAAAGGGAGAGGCTCATGGCTCCGCATGGCCCGAAGGGAAGGACCTCGCGATCGATTGCATGGAAGACCAGGGATGTTGGCTGGGGAGATCCCTCCACTCGGTCGCTCCGCTCCCTCGGTCGGGATGACAGGGAAGGGGGAAGATGCATCCCATACCGTCATTCCGACCGAGCGCTTTCACTCTACTGTCATTCCGACCGAGCGGAGCGAGTGGAGGAATCTCACCAACTCAAACTCGGCCGATTCCACGACCGCGTCCAACGTAACAAACCCGTCGTCCCCTTCATACCCTCTTTGCGCTCTCTGCGTCTTTGCGAGAGAAAACGGCTCCCTGCCTACCGCCCCAAAAGCTCGTCAAACTTGCTCTTCGAGAACTCGTCGACCTTGTCATGCAGGGATCCCCCGTGGGAATCCATGCTGACGACGACCGGAAAGCGTTCGACCTCGATGACCCACAGGGCCTCGGGCACTCCGAATTCGTCGAGCATGAAGACCTTCTCGACGCGGGGTATTGCCCGCGCCAAGACCTGGGCCGCACCGCCGATTGCGTGGAGGTAAACTGCCCCCGAGCGCCCAAGGCCCGTCAGAGTCCGGTCGGCCATGCCTCCCTTTCCGATGACGCCCCTGAGGCCGTACCGGGCGATGACATCCGCCTGGTAGGGCTCTTCTCTTATCGACGTCGTCGGTCCCGCGGCGATGAACTCCCAACTGCCGTCGTCCTTCTGGTTGACGACCGGACCGCAGTGGTAGATCACGCTGTCCTTCATGTAAGGAGCCACATCATCCCGAAAGTCTTCCATCAGCCACTTGTGGGCCGCATCACGCCCGGTGATCATCCGCCCGCTCAATTCGAGGAAATCACCAACCACAAGATTCCGAATCGATTTTTCACTGACCGGGAGCTTCAGCTCAGCCATGTCAGGCCTCCTTCCTCGTCGATCTGCACAATGGCCCGGCGGTCGGCCCAGCACATGTAGGTCACCGTGACGAAGTAGCATGCCGGCAATCGATCGAGGACACCGATCTTGACGCCGAGGACCGTCGTTTCCCCGCCGAACCCCATCGGACCAATGCCCAACTGATTGGCTTCAACAAGCAGCCTGTCCTCGAGTTCCGCCAACTCTGCGTTGGGGTTGGTGTCACCCAGGGATCTGAGCAGCTGCTCTTTGGAATGCTCGAAGGACGATACCCTGTCGCCTCCGATGCAAACGGCCAATACGCCCGGTGCGCAGCCCTTCCCTTGTGCCTGGACGACAGCGTCGAGCACAACTCTGCGGACCCCCTCGAGATCCCTGCCGGCCTCAAGCCCGCTGTGAGGAAGTTTGTACTGGGTGCCTACGTTCTCGGAGCCACCGCCCTTGAGGATCATTCTGACTTCCAAACCGGGACCGTCCCACTCTTCGAAGTGAATGGATGGGATTGCCCTCCCGGTGCCGTCGCCGGTATTGCGGCCGCTTAATGTGTCGACCGCGTTCGGACGCAGGTATTTCAGATTGGTCGCACGCCGGACCGCCTCGGTGAAATCCTCTTCGAGCCTTCGGGTGCTGACGCCCACCGGGTACTTGATCCACACCACCGGAGTCCCCGTGTCCTGACACAGGGGCGCCGACGATTCCCCGGCGAGTTCGATATTGGTCAGGATGGTATCGAGGGCCTTCTGGGCAAGGCTCCCGTCCTCCTCCACATTTCGTCCTGCACGAATCGCCTCGACAACCTCAACCGGCAGTTCGGTCGAAGCCCGTCTCACCAACTCGGTGAACGTC
>JBDLIO010000649.1:0-2522 GCA_039714865.1 Acidobacteriota bacterium
CTGCACAGCGCCCGCCACGTCGGGGCCGCGCAGCTCGGTGAAGACAACCCTGCCGGCGTCTCGCAGCGGACCGCTACCGGTGTAGTTGGCCGAGCGGAGATTGACGTGGATCGTGTGCTCACCGACGACGGCCGGCATGGACATGATTGCCGTCTCGAAGAAGTCCTGGGTCCACTGGTCACTGAGCCCCCAAAACTCGTGGAGCGGTTCGATGATTCCCGCGGCAGCGGTCGCCGCCGCCAGATCGGTTCTGAATTCGATCGACGCTTGATCAGAGAACGCACTGACGTAGACGGTCTCGACCTCATCGAGGTGGTGGCGGAAGATCACCGGAGCAATACGAAGCCGTACTGTATCGGCGCCGTCCTCCAGGGGACCCGAGGGTCCGGTACCGGCCTCGACGACGAGGGTGACATCGACGAAACCATCCCAGACTGATGCGCTACGAACAATGTCGGTGGCTTCAATGGCAAACTCGACCCCTGTGCGAAGGTCGTCCGGCGTCAGGCTGTCGCTCAACGGATCGAATTGCACGAAGTTGCCGCCCGACTGACGGAAAAGACGGACGAAGTTCGCTCCCGGGAGAGAGAGGTCGATGGTCGCTCCGGCATCGTCGGGCGCCGACGGCCATGGAACCACCACCAGCCGAGCCAGATCGAGAAGATCGTCAATCCCGTTGACAACGTCGTCGGCAGCGTCGTTGCAGGCGGCAAGTTCGGAATCGGTCCCCGTCGTCGGGCAAACACTCTCGTCGTCGTCGATATTGGCAAGGAAGATCGCGCCGTGGTCCGGGTCCCAGGTGTGCTCGTCCTGGTCCTCGCTCGGGTCAGTGAGGTCGATGGTCCCGTTCCTGTTGACATCGGCACGCAGATCGATGATCGGGACCGGTTGGTAACCGACCGCATTCGACCACGCAGACACATCCCCGGACTCGAATCCGTCGGAGAAAATCAGATCGCCTTGCGCCCAGCACGTTCCAACCAAAATCAATAGGAACAACACCGCCACGCCACAAAACGTTGCTCGCATCTGATTTTCCTCGTGCGATCAACTGTACCACGTCGCTGATTTCATCAGCGCCGGGCAACTACTCCGGCATTCGAGCCGAAACCCCTGCAGCAAATAGATGATCAGCCCCTTATAATCAACTCGTGACGATCAAACGAACCATCCTGCTGGTCCTCGGGATCATGGCAGCCCTTGTGGTTGCCGGCATTGTTGCCCTCCACCTGTCATCGTTCCAACGCGGCGTCGCAGACCGTGTAACGGCGGCAATCCAAGCGAAGACCTGCCTTTCGGTTGAATTTCGGTCTTTCGGCTATCGTCTGTGGCCGGCCGCGCTCGAAGCCAGAGGCATCACTGTTTCGGATCCTTCTGGACGAACCCTGACCATCGAGGCCATCGATGCCTCCTGGGCATGGTCCCAGCTGATCCGCGACACGCCCCGGCTTCACCGCCTGTCGATCGAGGGGCTCGATGCAGACGCCTTCGAAATGCCAATGCCCTGTTCTGCCGATGACGGGACGCCTGTACCCGACCCCTGGAGCGCCGTGGCCGTCGACGAATTGGCCATCAGCCGGGCCGGGGTCTCGGGTCAGAGTGCCGATCTGGAGTTTTCCTGGACGGGCATCGAAGCCCAGGCGGCGCTGGTTGATCAGAAACTCGGCATTCGAATGAAAGCCGAGAGCCTCCATCTTGATCGAAACGAAAGAAACCTGGTCGTCGGCCCCCTCGAACTCGAGCTGCAAGGCTCGCCGGAGGACCTGCAACTGAAAAGCCTGAAGATCACCGACGGCCCCATCACATGCGAAGCGACGGGGTCGGCCGACGGCAACGGTCGGGAGGCGACGGCCCAGGTGTCCGGAACGGTGGGCCTTGAGGAAATCCTCCACTGGTGGGATCCCTCCATAACGGCCCTCGTCAATCCGAAGGGACCCCTTGGCGTGGTCGCCGATATCGGCTGGAATACGGATTCCGGCCTTCAGGGGGAAGCGCGACTCGACGGGCGACCCATCGATCTTGCCGGTTACACATTCAGCCGGCTCGAGGCAACGTATGCGAATGGCCGCCTGACCGCCGAGGCCGCCGACCCCTCATGGGGTCTGATCGAGATGGAATCGGCTGCCGATGGCTTGGTCGAAATCAAGGCCCTGTTGGATGGCCTGATGCCCGCACCGGCACTCGCTTTCGCGCAGATCGAGCTGCCGGAAGGCAGCCCCACAGACGGAGTGCTTTCAGGAGATCTCCACGCCCGGGTCCCTCTTCCGCTACAGATCGAACGGATAACCGGGACGGCCGACCTCGAGGCCAAATGGACGGGAGGCTGGGCCAAACTCAAGGGGAGCGCGGACCACGGCCTCGTGATCGACCGGGCCGAGGTCGGCATTTTTGGGACCACGGCCGAGGTGTCGGGGACCGTCACGCTCGAAGGAAACATCGACCTCAAGGGCACAGTCGCAGTGCCGGAACCCGGAAAAACGATCACCCGCTTGTCGACCTTCCTCCCTGAAATCGGGAACCCG
>JBDLIO010000650.1:0-2521 GCA_039714865.1 Acidobacteriota bacterium
TTTGGCAAGTGCATTTCCAGTTTCCAGTTTCGCGGTTCGCGTACCGATCCCTAGTCCCCGCGTACCGAGACTCCGAGATCAATCTGAATCAACTCATGCTCCGGGGAAGTCTCGCAGCTCTCCCCTGCCCCGGCACTGCACGAGCAGGCATCTCCCTCCACTCCACCGCACGCCCCTTTCGGTGGTTTCCCGGTGATCAGGGCGATGGCGACAAGGGCCAGAACCGCAACCAGAAAAATCACGAAGGTCATCAACAACGTCGTCATGGCATCTCCATTTTAGCGCACTGGGCGCCCAACCATCGGAAAGGGCAACTCGTCGGACGAATTGCATGGGTTCAAGGCCTACTCGGGCTCGTTGCCACACCGCGCTCAATTATTCCTGCCCCGCCGAGTCGGGGAAGTCCCCGGCCCGAGTGGTGTCGAACCCGGAATCCGTGCGCACGAGAAAGAGGGCATCGAGCCTGTGATCTTCAGCGAGCGCAACGCCCTCGAAGGGGCCGAGGACATTGAGTGCCGTTGCCCACGCATCTGCTTCGATGCAGGTTGCGGCGAGCACGCTGACCGAAGCGAGATTGTGATCGACCGGGCGCCCGGTCCGGGGATCAATGGTATGGGAGATACGATGCCCGTCGACCTCCCGGAAGTTGCGGTAGTCACCTGAGGTGGCGAGGGCCCTGCCGGAGACCTCAAAAGACAGGCCGGCCACCCGGCCGTCTTCGTCCGGCCGCTCGATCCCGATGCGCCATGGCCGGCCCACCTCGTTGAGGCCGGCGGTCCGCACCTCGCCGCCGATTTCGACCATCACATCCTCATAGCCCAGTTCCACAACCCCGGTGAGCACCTTGTCAACCGCGAAACCCTTGGCGATCGCCGAGAGGTCCACCCGAAGTCCCTCGGTGTTTTTCCGCACGGTTCCTGCCTCTTGATCGAGCGCCAGCCGATGCCATCCGACTCGCTGTCTCAGGGTCTCGATCCTGTCGTCATCCGGGGGTTCGACCTCTCCATCGGGGCCAAAGCCCCAGGCGTCCACCAGTGGTCCAACCGTGACGTCCAGAGCGCCACCGGACTTCTCAGCCACCTCGAGGGCAATTGCCAAGACCTCGAGAAGGTCCTCCGTGGCCGCGAACTCTTTTGTTCCGCCCGAATTGAAGCGTGACAGCTCGGACTGCGGCTTGAACGTCGACATGGCCTCGTCGATGCCGTCGACCGCCCCGCGAATCGCCGTATGAATCGCCAACTTTGCGGAGTCGTCGAGATCAGGCGTCACAACCTTGACGGTGTAAAGCGTACCCATCGTCGGACCGGAGAAGGTCCACAGAGCAGGCCCAGGACCTGGCCTATCCCGGAAGATCGTTACGGCAAACAGCGCCGCCACGAACAATGCCGGGACGATCAAACGACGAAAAGGGAACCCGAAGTTCCCTTTCCGCGCCGTGTTCTGGCTCTCTCCTAGATCTTGCATATGCGTTGCTGAGAGCTGATAGCTGAGAGCTGACAGCCGACAGCTCCCCTATCCCCCAAAGTCATCCAGCATGATGTTTTCGGGCTCGATGCCGAGGTCGAGCAACATGTTGATCACCGCCTGGTTCATCATCGGCGGTCCGCACATGTAGTACTCGATATCCTCGGGCGCCGGGTGGTCCTTGAGGTAGTTGTCGTAGACCACCTGGTGAATAAAGCCGACATAGCCGTCCCAGTTGTCTTCGGGCATCGGCTCGGACAGCGCCAAATTCCACTTGAAGTTGGGGAACTCCTCAGCGATGGCGTTGAAATCCTCTTCGTAAAAACTCTCACGCCGGCTTCGGGCGCCGTACCAGTAGGTGACCTTGCGGTTGGTCTTGAGGCGCTTGAACTGGTCGAAGATGTGGGAGCGCATCGGCGCCATGCCGGCGCCGCCACCGATGAAGCACATCTCATTGTCGGTCTCGCGGGCGAAGAACTCACCGAAGGGACCGGAAATGACGCACTCGTCACCGGGTTTGAGATTGAAGATGTACGACGACATCAGACCCGGCGGCACGTCCGGCTTGTTGGGCGGCGGCGAGGCAATGCGTACGTTGAGCATGATGATGTCTTTCTCCATCGGGAATGACGCCATCGAGTAGGCGCGCATCACAGGCTCGGTGACCTTGGAGACGTACCGCCACATGTCGTATTTGTCCCAGTCCCCGCGGTACTCGTCTTCGATGTCGAATTCCTTGTAGGCGGCAACGTGCGGCGGCGCCTCGATCTGGATGTAGCCCCCGGCCCTGAAGGGCACCTCTTCGCCTTCGGGCAGCTCGAGAATCAGCTCCTTGATGAAGGTTGCCACGTTGACGTTCGAACGAACTCGACAAGTCCATTTCCGGACACTGAAGATCGCCGGCTCCAACTCGAGGTCCATGTCCTGCTTGACCTTGACCTGGCAGGCCAGCCGGGTGCCCTTGCGAGCCTCGCCACGGCTGATGTGGCCGGCCTCGGTCGGCAGCAGCGCCCCGCCACCGGAGTGCACGTCAACCTTGCAGACACCACAGGTGCCC
>JBDLIO010000651.1:0-2512 GCA_039714865.1 Acidobacteriota bacterium
GTCGCCCAGGATGGTCGCTGGTACGGGGATATGAGCCGGGCGGACGGGGCCCACGTCATGATCGATGGCCCGGTGGGCCGTATCGAGCTTGACCGTCCTCTCCGGGCCAACGCTTACCTCGACAGAACGTTGACAGCAATCGCCGCAGGTCTGGAGACGCTGATCGATGACAACGGTGTTCGGGTCATCATCTTCACCAGTACGGTACCCGGAGTATTTTGCAGCGGAGCCGATCTCGACGAACTCGGACGGCGAGGCGCTTCCGACGCTTTGAACCTCAAAAGCATGGTGGTCTTCGATCAGATCGCCGCTTGCCCAAAACCTACCATCGCCGCCATCGACGGCCCCGCCGTAGCGGGCGGTCTGGAGCTGGCCCTGGCCTGTGATGTGCGCCTGGCGAGCGAACGGGCACGATTCGCCATGCCGGAGACCTCGCTCGGTCTGATTCCCGCCGCCGGAGCGACCTTCCGATTGCCAAGGGTCGTCGGAGACGCCGTAGCTCGCCGGATGATTCTCTTCGGTGAAGAGCTGAACGCAGCCCAGGCTCTGCAATGCGGCCTGGTTGCCAATGTGGTCGCTCCCGAGGCACTGGCCGACGAGGTCCGGAAGTGGGGAATGAGAGTCGCCGATCTGGATCCTCTGGCACTGGAGTTGGCCAAGGCGGCCCTTGCGGCGGTTTCGGATGATCAATCGTGCCGTCGTCAAACCCTGGAGTCGCAGGCAGTGCTGTACGACAGACGAAACCGGCAATCGCTCGGAGACAACGACGATGACTGAAAGCTCCGCCCTGCGTCCTCGCCTGATGGCCGTCGGCACGGCCAACCCTGCGCCGACCTACACACAAGACGAGGTGCTCGAACTCTTCGGTTGTGACGACCCCAAGATCCGGCGCTTCTTCGAGAGCGGTCATATTCACAAACGCCATCTGGTCCTCCCCGAGCAGGGGCCCGACGGCACGGTACCCGATGAGACCGGAACCGAACTGTTGGAGAAACACACCAGGATTTCTCTCGAGATCGGGTCCGAGGCGATTCAGGATTGTCTGAAGAAGAGCCCCTACCGAGCAGACCAATTGGATTACATCGCCGCCTCCAGTTCCACCGGCTTTCTTTGCCCCGGCCTGACCGCCTACTTCATCGAAGACAACGGCATGCGGCCCAACACCCACCGCACCGATGTCGTCGGCATGGGGTGCAACGCCGGCATGAACAGCCTCTTGACGACGGCGTCATTTGCCGCGGCCAACCCCGGCCGGCCGGCGATGGTCGTCGCCTGTGAAGTATGTTCTGCAGCGTATGTCTTCGACATGACCGTGCGGACCGGCGTCGTCAACTCCCTCTTCGGAGACGGCGCCGCTGCCGCCCTGGTCATTGCCGACGAAGACTTGGGCGCCGCCGACGGACCACAGTTGATGGACTTCGAAAGCTGCATTGTGCACGCCGCCCGCGACGAGATGCGCTTTGACTTCGAAGAGGGCAAGTTCTCGTTCTATCTGGGATGGGAAGTGCCCTATCTGATTGGGGAAAACGTCAGGACGCCTGTATTTGACCTGCTCGATCGATGGGGCCTGAAGAAACGCGACATCAGCCACTGGATCGTACACTCCGGCGGCAAGAAGGTCGTTGACGCCATCAAGTACAACATCGGCATCACCGAATACGACGTGCGCCACACCCGTTCCATCCTGCGCGATTTCGGAAACATCTCTTCGGCTTCTTTTCTCTTCTCGTTCCAGGAACTGATCAAGGAGGGCGTAGCCGAGGAGGGGGACTGGGGCGTCGTCATCGCCATGGGCCCCGGCGTATCGATCGAAACCGGGCTGTTGCGCTGGTAAGGAGAACTTCCGAATGGAACTGAAAACCCTCAGGTTCGAACGTGCAGGCGGCATCGCCACGATCACCCTCAACCGGCCCGAGAAGGGCAACGCGATCAGCATGCTGATGGTGCGGGAACTCGAACAGCTGTGCCACCAACTCGACGACGAGGCCACCGACCGGGTGGTCGTTTTCAAGGGCGCCGGCGAGACCTTTTGCTCCGGAATCGATCTGCTCGATTTCCCGGCTGACGAGAAACCCGATGTCCGAGGATTTTCGAGGTGGGAGAGAGCCTGCCGCACGATCGAACGGTTGCCGATGGTCACCATTGCAGCCATTGACGGCGAGTGTGCCGGGGGCGGTCTGCAACTGGCCCTGACCTGCGATGCCCGCGTAGCAACGGATCGCGCCTTTTTCCACCTGCATGAAGTCCGAGACGGCTTCCTGCCGGGCATGGGCACCTTCCGCATGGCCAAATTCATCGGCCTCGGCCGTGCACGTTTTTTCGGCATGACCGGACGGAGGATGGAAGCCACCGAAGCGGAAACCCTCGGCATCATCGACCACCTGTGCACGGCATCCGATCTCGATGAGGCCATCGATACAACCATCAAAGCCTTCGGAGACATCCATCCGGACGCCATCGAGTTGGTGCGCCGCCTGTTCGATGAGAGTTTCGAGATCGCCTACGAAGATTT
>JBDLIO010000652.1:0-2511 GCA_039714865.1 Acidobacteriota bacterium
GGCGGACATCATAGCGGCTTCGCGCGGCCGGATGAACGGCGCGACGATCTCGCATAATCTACACTGGATGGCCCCCAACGCCTCCGACGTCCTCTTGATCGAATCGCGGACCGTCGAGGTCGTGAAAACCAAAAAACCAGGCCCCACATTGCTAGTCTGGAATTGCCGTCTCGCGCCGCCCCCCGGCAAGAAGTCGGTTACTCTAACCGGATCAACCTATTTCGGACTTGGGGCCAGGTTCGTGGAGTCGATGGACGCCGGCGGGCGTTTCCAAAATGCCGACGGCAAGACGGGCGTGGAAGACACCAACGACAAACGATCCGCCTGGTGCGCCTATTCGGCCAAAGCGGACGGCAAACCGGTAACCGTTGCCATCTTCGACTGCCCGAAGAATCCCCGGCATCCGGCCACATGGTTCACGATGGACGCGAGATTCGCCTATCTGGCGGCCACTCTCAACTTGAGCAAACAGCCCCTGGGAGTGGAGGCCGGCAAACCGCTTGAACTCCGCTACGGCGTGGCCCTCTGGGACGGCCAAGTGTCAAAAGACCAAATCGACGCGACCTTTCGCGAGTTTTCCGAGTAAGCGCGAAGGGCAGCCCTTTCACCACCCGGCACAACGGCCGAAAAGCCTGTCAGTAATCCTACGAGAATAGTTCCTGTTTTCAACAAGGCCATCCTACCGCGAACCGTCGATGCGTGCAGCACATCAAGGCTACAATCGTTCCATGGTGTTCTCCAGTCGCATGGCCCGACCTTCTTACCGGTTTTCGAAGCGAAGGGTGCAAGACGCAATGAGATTTGGCGATCTCGCAAGATGAGCGAGGGAAGGCATACACGCTGTACGTCGAGCGAGCGAATCGAGAAAACGCCAAAGGTCGTTGTGAATTGCGCCCTGCAGCCGGATACTGGTGAGAAGGTCGGGCTACTGACCCGGACCCGCATTGTGGCTCTGATCGCCCTGCTGGTCTTGGCGGGCATCACCTGGATTCGAATTTCCTCGATCAACCAGCTGCCTGACCAGGGGTTCTTCGCCAAATACACCGCAATCGCCTCGGAGATCCTTGCAGGACACATGCCCCTCGACCGACTGGGGGACCTCAGCACGGGCTACCTGTGGTTCGTCGTCCTGTGCCTCGGCCCCCTCGGGCTGGACACTGTTGCACTTCGCACCGCCCAGATCATCGGCGTCTCCCTGGCTGCCGCAATCTGTGGCGCCACGGCCTGGCGTCGCTGGGGCCTTGGCGCCGGCCTGGGCGCCACGGTCATCCTTCTGGCCAGCAGGGCTGCCCTGGTCAACGCCACGGAGATCGAACCGGAGACTGTGATCCTGGTCTTGACCTCCGCAGGCCTGAGCCTGATCATCGCCTCGGACCGGCCAGGCCTACGGGCGATCGCAGGCCTGGTCTTGGGACTGGCCGTCGTCACCCGTCCGTCGGTACTGTTGCCGGTCATGCTGGCGATCGTCGGTCTGGGGTGGAGAGCGCGTCCGGGAAGGAGACTCTTGGCGGTCCTCCCCCTGATCCTCGGAGTCGCTGTTCCGGTGCTGGCGGTCCGCCTGGCGCTCACCGCCGTCACCGGCGCTCCTCCTACCCCGATGAACCCGGGAACGGTCCTCTCAGAGGGATGGAACCCCCTCGCGACCGGATACCAGGGGGAAGCGCCCGCCGTGGTCAAGGATATCGAGCACACCCTCGAATTGCCGGACGGTCTGCACGTTGCCTACCGGTTGGTGGCCGCCCGAGCCACCGGCCGGCCGGTTTCACCCGAAAACGCAAATGCCTACTGGGCCAAACGGGCCCTGGCCTTTGTCAGGCACGAGCCCGCCGCCGCCCTGGAACTGGGCCTGCGAAAGGCGGTCCTGGCACTGCACTCCTACGATGCGTGGGATCTGAAAACTCTTCAGCGTAAGGCCGAGAATCTGGCCGGAGGCCCATTTATCCCCTTCGCCCTGTTGGCTGCACTCGCCGCCCTGGGTCTCGGCTTCGGATGGCGGCAGCCGTGGACCCCAGTCCTCGGCCTGTGGGTCGTCGGCGGTTGGTCGGTGATGATTCTGTTCTACGTGACGGCACGCCAACGGAACGTCCTTCTCCCTGCCGTCGCCCTGCTTGCGGGGGTCGCAATCAACGGGCTTGTGTTCGCCTGGCGCTCCGGTCGGCGCCGAACTGTTGCAGTCGCTCTCGGCACCGCGGTCCTTTCTGGAGTCCTGCTGAGCGTGGAGGGATCAGCCCAACGTGAAGACCGGCACAGCTGGCGACTGCTTGAAGGCCAGGAGGCCATGGCGCACGAGATGAAAACGGCACTTCCAGAGGATGAAAAAATCACATGGCTCGCTAGGGGCGCCCTTTTCCTCGATCCGTCGGGTCTCCGAACCGCCGATCCTCGTGTCATCACCCAGGAGATTCGGGGCCAACTGGCGGAAACCCAACCGCCGCAACGACTCTTCGATCTGGCCCTGGTCATGATCGAAATCGGACGACATGCCGATGCCGAGCACCTCCTGCGGTCCCT
>JBDLIO010000653.1:0-2496 GCA_039714865.1 Acidobacteriota bacterium
GGTCTCCTTTCGGTGTTTTTGCTCAAGCCCCTCGTCTGGAAGCGGCCGTCCGGCATCAGACGACCGCCGGCGGCCAGAACCGTCGCCCGGATGGCTGGAAGATTGCAGCGCCTTGGCGTCGAAGTTCCCGAGTCGGCAACCGTCGGCTGGATCGGACGGCAATCGGCCAAACAGTGGCCGACGGCCGGCCGGGATGTCGAACGTATGGTCTCCCTGGCCGAGCAGGAACTCTACGGCGCCGATCGTCCGGCGGGCTCTCACTTGAGGAATGTCCGGTTGACATGGAAGAGAATTCGGAAGGGGTTGCGGTGAGAATACCGGTCATTTCAAAATCCAAGAGCGCCCCTGTCCAACGGGGCGCTCCAGCCCCCGCTGCCCGTCAGTGACGTCGGCTGATAGTGGAGCCCCGGTCCCTGATTTTGTTCAGGCTGTCCGCCGTTCCCCACCATCACGAGCGCCTCGGGCCACACACTTGAGGTTGAGCGCCGGTATTCGACGTTCATCCCGCTTCATTCCGATGTATCATGTCCCTATGCATCGAATCTCATCTCGGGTCGTCGCTCTTGTTCTGTCAGTGGCCGGAGGCATGGGTTCGCTGTTCGCCGCAGACGTCCTGCATTTTCGGGTTGAGGACACAATCCAACCGGCATCCCAGTCGTTCATCGCCCGGATGATTGACGAGGCCGCGCGGGACGGGCGGGACCTGGTCGTGATGGAGCTGGACACGCCGGGCGGCCTGCTGGAGAGCACCGATGAGATCACCTCGACGATATTGGGATCCGAGGTTCCCGTCGTGGTCTTTGTTGGACCGGCGGGAGCCCGGGCGGCCTCGGCGGGTTTTTTCATCTTGATATCGGCCGATGTTGCCGCGATGGCGCCGGGCACCAGGACCGGTGCTGCCCATCCGGTCGGCGGCCAGGGCGAGGACATTGGTGAACATATGGAGGCCAAAGTCACCAACGACGCCTCGAAAAATATTCGTTCTATTGCCGAGGGCCGCGGCCGCAACCCTGACAAGGCGGTCGAGGCCGTGGTCGAGAGTTCGTCCTTCACGGCGTCCGAGGCTCTTGAACTGGGTTTGGTCGACCTCGTTGTCAATGATATCGATAAACTCCTGGAGGAACTCAACGGCCGGGAGATCACACGCTTCGACGGATCCACGGTGACCTTGGATCTCGAAGACCCATGGATCGTCCAGTCCGAGCCGTCGTCCGCCGAAAGGTTTCTGTCGGTACTGGCCAACCCCAATATCGCCTATTTGCTGATGGCCCTGGGTATGTTGGGCATCTACGTCGAGGTGACCCACCCGGGGGCGATCTTCCCCGGCGTCGTGGGTGTGATCGCGATGCTGCTGGCTTTGTATTCGTTGTCAGTGTTGCCGGTCAGTCTTGCCGGTGTGGCGTTGATCGTCGTCGGCCTTCTCTTGTTTATGTTGGAGGTCAAGGTGGTTTCGTACGGCATGCTGACGGTCGGTGGGCTGGTTTCTTTCGTCTTGGGTTCGTTGATGCTGTTTGATTCACCAATACCGGACATGCGGGTCAGCCTTGGTGTGGTCGTTCCGACGGCCCTCTTGGTGGCGTTGGTGACCGGGTTCCTGCTTTCCAGGGTCCTCAAGGCCCACTCCCGGCGTCCGACCACCGGCACTGACGGCCTGATCGGTGAAGTGGGCCGGGTGGTCCGGGCCCTCGACCCCCGTGGAACGGTGGCCGTACACGGTGAGTGGTGGGATGCGCGGACTCAAGGGGAGTCCGTGGCCAAGGATGAAGAAGTACGAGTGCTGGCGGTCGCAGGTCGCTATCTCGAGGTCGAGAGAGTGGGCGGGGTGCCGGTCGAGCACGTTGATTCGATCAGTTGAAGGAGGGGATATGCAGTTTTTGGGTTCGGGCGTTATCTTTGCGATCTTTGTCGGTGTCTTCCTGATTTTCAGGTGGATTCGGATTCTCAACGAATATGAGCGGGGTGTTATCTTCCGTCTGGGCCGGGTTCTCCCGGAGCCCAAGGGCCCAGGGCTGGTGCTGGTGTTGTGGCCGATCGACCGGCTGGTCAAGATTGGACTGAGGACGGTTGTTCACGACATTCCTCCGCAGGACATCATTACCCGCGACAATGTCTCGGTCAAAGTCAACGCGGTTGTCTATTTCCGTGTGCTGTCGCCGGTCAAGGCGATTGTCGAAGTCGAAAACTACGTCTACGCGACCTCACAGTTGGCCCAGACGACCCTGCGGTCGGTGCTCGGCGAGGTCGAACTGGACGATCTCTTGACCAAGAGGGAAGAACTCAACGTGCGGTTGCAGGAGATCATCGACCAGCATTCGGACCCATGGGGCGTCAAGGTCTCGATGGTCGAGGTCAAGCACGTCGACCTGCCGCCGGACATGCAGCGGGCGATGGCCAAGCAGGCGGAGGCCGAGCGTGAGAAGCGCGCCAAAATCATCCACGCGGGGGGTGAGTATATTGCTTCCAAGAAGCTTGCCGAAGCGGCCGATGTCATGTCGA
>JBDLIO010000654.1:0-2485 GCA_039714865.1 Acidobacteriota bacterium
CGAACCATGTCCGGATGGGTGACTGAGACCGGCCCCCCCTCTTCAATCTGCTTACGGAAAATCGGCACGACCGACCCCGCCGAACCCAACACGTTGCCGAAACGAACCGATACAAAGTGAGTGTCATATCGGTCGTTGAGTTCCTGGGCGACCAGTTCGGCCACTCTCTTCGACGCACCCATGATCGAGGTCGGACGAACCGCCTTGTCCGTCGAAATCTGCACGAAGGTCCCAACACCGAACTCTCCGGACAGCTCCGCCAACATCCGGGTCCCCAGGATATTGTTCTTGACCGCCTCTCCGGAGTTGTCCTCCATCAACGGCACGTGTTTGTGGGCAGCTGCGTGGAAGATAACGGCGGGCCGGTAGGCCTCGAAAATGGCACGCATCCGCCCCTCGTCGCAGATATCGGCGACCAGCGGCACGATGTCGGCTTCGGGGCAGCAGGCACGCATTGCCCGGTCGGCATCGAACAGGGCAAACTCCGCCCGTTCGACCATCAGCACCCGACCGGCGCCGAAACGCGCGATCTGGCAACATAATTCGGAACCGATCGAACCGCCGGCACCGGTCACCATGACGGTCTTGCCCTCGAGAAAATCCGCCAGCGAAGCCTCGTCGAGGCTCACAGGATCCCGACCCAGCAAATCCTCGATCTCGACGTCCCGGATGCGGCTGATCTCAACCGTGCCGTCGATCAGTTCGTACAGGCCCGGGATGATCCGTGCCCGAACCGGAATGGCTTCGCAGATGTCGATGATGCGCCGCAAGTCCTTTCGGGCAGTCTGGGCGATCGAAATGACGACGTGATCGATCCCCAACTCCGCCACCAGGCGAGGCAACTCACGGCTGGCGCCCAGGACCCTGACGCCTTGGATCACGGACCCGTGTTTGTCCATGTCGTCATCGACAAACCCACGGATCGAGATTCCCATGTCGCCTCGCGCCTGAATCTCGCGAGCAGCCAGGACCCCGGCCCGACCGGCGCCGACCAGTAACACCGGTTTTGCCGCTCCACCGACCCCGCTCCTGACTCGCCGTTCCTTCTCGAAGCGCTCGAACATCGCGCGCCGCAACACCCGCAAACCCAGAACGCCGCCGAACGCCAGGACGGTGTCGATCAAGGTGATCGACAGCGGAACTCGCCACTGCCCGAACTCGTCCGGCAATCCCAAACGCATCAAGATCAGGGGTAACAGTGACCACCATGCAGCCTTGAGGAAGGGCCGCAGCTCGGCCATGCCGATGTAGCGCCACACGAAGGCGTAGATTCCAAAAAGATTGAGCGCACCAAATTGAATCAATACAACCAGAGGGAGTTGCGCCAGCATCTTGTGCAACTCGACTTCGGTGATCTCGAACTCGAAACGGAGGTTGTAGGCAATAACGAAGGCCAGGGCCAACACCAACAGGTCAAACACATATTGAACCGGCCGGTTCAACAGCCGCTGCCACATTCGAATCCCGGCAGGCATGTCCGACACCCGAAGGCCTTCCTTGGTTGACACATTCTCTTCGATCATTGGCCCCTTCCTGCCTTCACCGACCGGCATTCTACCGCGGACAGGGTCATTGTTCATTTATCAACCCTCAGCGCGAAGCGCACCAAGCGATAAACGGCCGGCCTTATTGGCGAGGCGCCCGCTGAGCAGAAAAACAGATTCCAAAGCCAATAAGGACGACCGTTTATCGCTACTGACACGCCCTCAAATCGCTACGGCAGTCTCTTCAAAAACCGCTCAGCCCGCTCAAACCCGGTGATCCTGAAGACCTCACGCCCCTCGGCGAACACGATGACGGTGGGAACCCCTCGAACTGCAAATTTTGAGGCTACACTCCGTGCCTCGTCATCCTGCCGGGTCTGGTCGACCTTGAATCGGGCGTAACCGTTCAGGATCGCGGCCACCTGAGGGTCGGCAAAGGTCTTCTCGTCCAGCTCGCGGCATGGCACGCACCAATCGGCGGCGAAGTCCAGAATCACCGAACCCCCTCCTGCGATGGCCGCATCAACAGCCGAAGCGTCGTAGGACTGCCACTGGAGATGATCACCTTCGGCACCACCGGTGAAGGGCGCCAGCCAGAGACCGACCACGACCATAACCAGCGTCAGAAGACGCATGACCCGATCCACACCCGGCTGCTCGGACCCGGTTCGATCGATGACCAGCAGGTAGAGACCGCCCAGAACCAGCGTTGCCGCCAGCAGCCAGGAACCCCAGTTACCCGGCATCAACGGGGCTGCAAAGTAGGCAGCCATCGCGACCAGGATCACGCCGAAGACCCGGCGAACGCCGACCATCCACATGCCGGACATCGGCAGGCGATTGATGGCGCCGGTGAAGGTGCCCAACAGCAGGTAGGGCAGACCCAGACCCAGGGCCAGAGTGAAAAATGCGAAGAAACCGAAGACGGGGTCGCCCTTTTGGCCGACGTAGGTCAAGAGACCCAGTACGAAGGGCCCGATGCACGGCGCCGCGACGAAACC
>JBDLIO010000655.1:0-2480 GCA_039714865.1 Acidobacteriota bacterium
CGATGTCGAGGCCGAGATATCCCTCCTGGTCAAGGACCAGATCGAGACCGTTCTGTGGCAGCTTCCCAGCAGGGATTTCGTGCGCAAGATCCTGGCACGTTGGCGCTCCCGGTGGTCGAATGAAAACGGCGCTGACGATCCGGATCGATTGATTCGCTCGGCGCGGGAGGCGGTCAATGCCGAGAGTCTCCAGAGAGGGGAGACTGAACCCGATCGGTTGCGCAGCGTTGCCGAAGCGTTGCGGGAACTCGCGGAGATGAATTCGCCCGACTCCACCGAGGTTGCCCTGAGGCGCACCCAACGCCGGATCGTCACGCAGCATCCGGGGCCGGGCATGCCGGACGCCTGTTTCGTTGGTGCGTTGATCCGTACCGGGTCCGACGGTCGCCGGATGCTCGACGTCCGCCAGGTTGGGGACTGCCGGTTGTTCGTCAGCTCGAAAGAAGGACGCATTCGATTTCGGACCATCGGCGAGTCGGTCATTGCTGAACCCAATTTGGAAGATCCGGCCCTCCCGTTGTCGGATTTGATGGCTTACAGCCTGCACCGCAACCTGGTCCGAAATTCGATCAATTCACCGAAACTGGCATTGAAACGTTATCGGAAGGAGGATCTGCCGCTGGTGTTGGAAAGAGGCGACAAGGTCTTCCTCTACTCCGATGGTGTGGATGATCTCTTCTCGCCCGAAGAACTGGTCGAAATGGCGCGTCACACGAGGGCAGAGGCTTTTGTCCGCGACCTGCTCCTCCACAGCGAGCGTCGGATGAAATACGTCAGTGGGTTGTTGCGGGCCGAGCGGGAACGGTTGCCGATGCACCTCAAAATGAAGGCCTATCCCCAGATCCACGAGCGTCTCAACCGGACTCGTGTCGAGGAGGGGTGTTATGTCGAAGCCTACCGAGACGGAGTCACCGGCCGCTGGACCAAGCCCCCCAAGTGCGACAACACCTCGATCTGTTTGATGGTTGTGGGGTAGGCCACCAAGGTCTTTTCCCGAAGGGGCGGCTTCCTCCCCGATTCGAACAATGCTGCCCCTTCGGGAAATGCACCGAGCGGGAGCGATCGGCAGTCGTTTGGCGGGCGTCGTCCTCAATGCGCTCCCGAAGGCCGGGGATGGATACAGCGACCGGATCGGGGACCGTGGTGGCGACCGGGACCGGGACAGTGGCCGCGACGGGGGCAGATGGAGCGCCCTTTCGCAGTTCGGTCCTATCACCCACCGGCAGTCGTACTCCACCCTCCGGTATCACCGTCTTCAAAACCGTCTGAAAACACCAGACCCGAATCTCCGACGGCAATCGTGATTTCAAACCCGTCGGGAGTTTGTGAGTCGATGGAGATTGTGATCTCCGCAGCCGGATCAGTGAAAGTCTCACCGACCCGCCACATGGTTCCTTCGCCTGAGGAATCGTTGCCGGGAGGTATGTCGGCGTCATACGCCCACGCAGGTTCGGACCGTACGGGGTCGATCTCGTGGATGATGACGGCTTCCCCGGGCAGGTTGGCGTCGTACATGCCGGTCCACCCTCGGACCTCGACGGTGTAGTAGCGATTTGAGCCCGGAATCTCAATGCGGGCCATGCGGTAGTGCGGGGTGGTCGCGAGGGCCAGATTATCGATGACTATTGAGGTTGCGCTGTCGGGGGACGGTTCGAAGGTCTCCGGCGCAGAGATCCAGCCCAGGATGTCCGCCTTGTGGAAGGCGATGGTGTGCTTTCCGACCGTGCCGTAGGTGGGATCTGATCCTGCCCAGTTCCACGAGTCGCTCATCACATCCCAGCTGTTGTCGTAGGGCCAGCCGTCGTTGTCCCAGTTGTTGGAGTGGGGGAGACCGAATCCGTGGCCCATCTCGTGAGCCATGACGCTGACATTGGCATAGCCCCACGGAGGCTCCCAGGTCGTGCGCCAGACCTTGGAAACACCGTCCAGGGTCGCCGACCAGCTGCCGCCCCAGGCACAGCCGTCCAAATCGGAGTTGAACATCAAATTGATGCCGACGAAGGGGTTTCCGCCATTGGAGAAATCAATCAGATCGTCTGCGGCCGTGGTGCAGTCGGCGAACAGAGCCCCGAGGTCAGCGTCGTTGTTGGGGTCGCCGTCGAGACAACCTTCGCCAGGGACGGGAATGTAGTGGTTCTGGTTCTGGGGAAGGTTGACCCAACCGGCAGCCGTAGAGCCCGCAACGTCGATGGCCCCATACGATACCTCGCGCCAGTAGTGGTCCAGGCGGCCCGGGGAGTTGTCGAACATCTCCTGGAAGAACGCAAGGTTCCGAGGCTCGTCGGGGACGTCTGGAAACTTGCACATGACGGAGACCCACGGCTGCGAACCGGTGACGTCCGTGACGGCTTCCGCTCCGCCCAGTTTTTCGAGTAACAGGACTGTTCGGGTTGGGCCGTCAGTTGTTGTGGTCACGCGGACCCGTTGTCCTGAAAGGTGCTGCAGGCCCCCGGCCATCTGGAGCAGTGCCTGATCGATCT
>JBDLIO010000656.1:0-2479 GCA_039714865.1 Acidobacteriota bacterium
TTCAAGGGAGGACCCCACCCAAGGAGAGTCTGCACGCTTCCGAATTTGTTCATCCAAAATCGTTCCCCTCCAATCACCCGCTCGGTCCAGTCTTCTGGAACTTGCACCATGGCGCGATCCTACCCCGCCGAAGCCGGAACCATCAACCGCACACCCCACTCTGCATGCCGAAGTCCGGAATCCGGTACACTGCTCGCCGTTACCATGATTCGCCTCAGGAATCTGACCAAGACCTATGACGGCCGCAGGATTCTGCGCGGGATCGACCTCCAGGTCGAGGCCGGTGAGTTCGTGTTTCTGACCGGGGCCTCCGGTGCGGGGAAGAGCACCCTCATGAAGCTTCTCTACGCGGCCGAAAGGCCGTCAGACGGTGGCGTGTGGGTGGCTGGCCAACGCGTTGATCAATTGTCCCGCCGCAAGTTGGCGCTGCTTCGGCGGAAGGTCGGTGTGATTTTTCAAGATTTCAAGCTGCTCCGCCACAAGACCGTGTTGGAAAACGTGACCTTTGTTCTGCGTTTCCACGGATTGGGTGCACGGGAAGCACACCGTCGGGCGTACCAGGTTCTCAAGCGCCTGGGGCTTCACCACCGCCAATCTGCCCTTCCCGAGGTTCTTTCCGGCGGCGAACAGCAACGCGTCGCTATCGCCAGGGCTCTGGCGTATCAGCCTCGTCTGATTCTGGCCGACGAACCGACGGGCAATCTGGACGCCGATCTGGCAGGAGAACTCTTGAGCCTGTTATGTGACATCAACTATCAGGGGGCCACCATCATGGTGGCGACCCACGATCACGCTTTATTGGAGGCGATGCCGGCCAGAACGCTGGTGTTGCATCAGGGCCGAATCGAGTATGACGGGAGCTGGCCCCCGTGATGATGCACATCTTCGAAGAGGGCCTGGCTCTTCTGCGTCGGCGGGGTGCGGTCAGCGCTGTCCTGGCATTGTCCATGGCCGTGCCAATGGCGTTGGCAGGGTTCACGACCAGCCTGAGCTTGTGGGCTCGACCACTTGTCGCTCTGGAGAGCCACGCCACGGTTGTCAGGGTCCTCCTCCATCCAAGGATGGACGTCGCGCAACGACAAGCCTGGATTTCCGAACAGGCTCGTCATCACCAGGACTGGCGCTTGTCCGAGATCGACCGGGAGACCCTGGAAGAGCGCCTTCAGGTGTGGTTTCCCTACCTGGAAGATCTTCTTGAAGGCGAGCACCCGATCGAGTTGCCGACGCTGGTCGAGGTGGAAGCAGGAGATCCCGAAGAGGTCGCCGCTCTGGTTGAGGGTCCGGCCGTGATTGCCGTTGGCCCGACCTCTTCCATCGACCGGGTTCTCGGACTGACGGCGCGAACGATGACATGGCTCCTCGGGGGTATCAGTGTGATCCTGCTGGGGTCGGCATTCTTGCTGGCCGCCACTTGGATCCACCTGGAGGTCTTCCGTCACGCCGATGAGATCACGATCATGCGTCTGGTCGGAGCAACCGAGAGCGCCATCAGGAGCCCCTTTGTGGTGGCTGCGCTGATCCCGGGCATCTGTGCCGGTTTGGCCGCTTCCGTGGGAGCCTGGTATCTGGTCGGCAAGGTAGCGGTTGCGGTTGAGGCGGTTGGACTGAGTTCACCGGTGTTCCCTCTCTGGCTGGTGGCGGCGGAGATTGCGGTGGGGGTTGTCCTGCCGGTGGCGGCCGCCCTGGTGACGATGGCCCGACACGCGAGAGTTGGTGAGAACGACTAAAAAAAGGCGCCCCGAAGGGCGCCGTAATTCGAACCGTAAAACTCACTGCTCGCGGAGTTTGTTGAGGTGTTCGCGAAGGTCATTCGCTTCTTCAATCTCACCGATGGCCTCGAGTTCTTTGATCTGCTGTTCGAGGGCGAGGAGTTTGCGTTCGTACGCAGCCTTTGCTTTGTCGGCCTCTACGTTCAGGGCGGCATCGGCTTTCTTTTTCTCGACGTCGCTGACCTTCCTTGAATTCCCGGCATTTTTGTATGCAGTGATGGCCTCGTCGTACTTTTTGGTCTTGTCGTAGACGAAACCCATCTGGTTGTAGACCTGTGTCCGCATTTTTCCGCTGACGCCGATCTTCAGGGCCTGCTGCAAATCGGAAATGGCCGAGTTGTACTGGCCCAGATTGGTGTTGCATTGAGAGTGGTAGTAGTGCACCAGGGCGTTTTGGGGTTGCTTGGATCGAGCGCGATCAAACCAACCGAGAGCTTTTTGGTAGTCCTTCGCGCCAAGTCGAGCCTCCCCGGCCAACAGGTAATTATCGAATGTGGGCGTGGCGCCGGCCAATTTTTCGGCGACGGCGGCGCCCTGAGAATAGTAGCTGTCCTTCTGTGAACCGCCGGCGCGCCGAGCGGCTGAAATCGCAGATTTGACGGCTGCTTCGCCTTTCTTTGTATCTGACGGCTTCAGCGTGTAGGACTTCTTGAACGCGGTAAAGGCCCTGCCGTAGTCTTCTTGTTTGCTGTATGCATATCCCAGGGAAT
>JBDLIO010000657.1:0-2477 GCA_039714865.1 Acidobacteriota bacterium
TTATGAGATGCTGTCGGTTCGGAGGCTCACAATGCGTCTACCCCGTGAATTGGACCCCGTCGAGATACGAGTCTTGGGGTGTCTGCTGGAAAAGGAACTGACGACGCCAGACGCCTACCCCCTGACCCTCAAGGCACTGGTGGCGGCGTGCAACCAGAAGAGCAGCCGTTCGCCGGTGATGCAGCTGTCCGAGGCCGATGTCCGAGCCGTCCTGGACCGTCTGCACCAGGAGGTTCTGGTCTGGCCCGTGAGCGGGGCCCGCTCTGAGCGTTGGCGCCACGCCCTCAAACGACAATGGGCACTGGATGGACCAACCCATGCGGTGATGTGTCTCCTGCTGCTTCGCGGTCCCCAGACCGTGGGGGCTCTCCGGAACCGGGCCGAACGTTTGCACTCGTTTGCCGACAACAACGAGGTCGAATCCACCCTGGATGCTCTTCGCCAGGGCGACGAACCGCTGACCGTTCTGCTGGGTCGCCGCTCCGGCCAGAACGAGGCCCGGTGGATGCATCTTGCCGGCGGCACCCCCGACGAGGCCACCCTGGCTTCAGTCGACCCCGAACCCAGACAGTCCTCTCTGGCCCAGCGGGTCACCGACCTCGAAGAGCGTCTGGCAAGGCTGGAGGCAACTCTCGCTTCGTCGGAGGGTGAGGAAGGGAATAGAGGATAGGGTCAGGGGATAGGGATTGAACGTCCAACGTCCAACGTTCAACGCTCAACTTTGAAGTTCGCGATCTTGATCACGGTGGGTTGAAGCGGCGCCGTTCGGTGTCCCCTCTTTCTTTCCAAAAACCAGGCCAGAAACCCCCAGAACCGAACTTCATCTCCCAAACCCCTGGTAACTCAATACGCGAATTTCGACGTTGGAAGTTGGACGTTGGACGTTCACAACCCCAAGGCCTCGACCTCAACCATTCCGGCAGTGACGGCGTCTCGGGCCTGATCCAGTGCCTCGCGGACTTCTTCATCCTCGGCAGCCGAAGCATGGACCTTCAGATCAACGACACCCGAGCCCAAATCGAAAGCATAGACCTTTCCGACGAAGGTATCGTCAACGACATCGGCCACCACTCGTCGCACGGCCTCGGGAATATCGGCGACAATCGAGGCAAAGACGACATCGCCGGAGGAACCATGGCGCGGTGATCCAAAGGTCACCAGCCGAACTCCGCAGGCTTCTGCAACCGCCAAAAACCCTGAGTTCGGCGACTTTTCGGAGTACAGCGCAATCTCCACGCCCGCTTCCGGGAGCAGACCGATTTCTCCGGCACCGGCCACACTCTCGAAAAGCCCCCAGGGATGACGGCTCCGGTAGCCCTGTTCGAATCCGGCCTCGATCTCTTCCCGTTCCGGGCTGCGGCCGGGATCCACAATACCGATGGGCGATCCGCCGGCCACCGCCGCAGCCACTCCCCCGAGGTAGGCCGCTCCGCCAAAAAGGAACTCGATCCGTCCCACGTTGGGATCAACGACATTTCCGTGATCGAGCACAAAGGCAGTCCTGGGGAAAAGGTGGGTGACAGAGAGGACAGGGATCTCGAAGCCGGAGCCGATGCAAAAAACGATATCCAACCCATGTCGCCCCGCCGCATCAAGGGCCAAACGCCTCTCCTGGACTGTGTGGACCCTTTTCGATGTCGTCACAGCACCGTAGGTCTCCTGCAGGAGATGCTCGATCGCCGCCTCACCGTGGATCCACCCTAAATCCGCATCTCCACCGATAACTAAGTGAACCCGCAACGGCGGCGGCAGCTTCAAAGGCGCCTCTGGACCACACCCTGTCCCCAGGGCCAAGACCACCACGACGAGCACTCCACGACGAATGCAAACCGAGAAACGTCTCACCCTTCCATTGTAAAGCTGCCCTTCACCCTTCAAACTCCACCCTTCAAACTTCATCCCCCTCCCTGCTACCATCGTTCCATGAGGCTGGAATCACTGGTTGCCGAGTTGGACACGCTGCTCGAGGTCGACGGAGTCCGCGACTACTGCCCCAACGGCCTTCAGGTCGAAGGCAGGCCCGAGGTTCGCAGGGTGGTGACTGCCGTCTCAGCCTCGCGGGCCCTCTTCACGAGGGCCGTAGATCACGAGGCCGACGCAATCCTGGTGCACCACGGAATCCTGTGGAACGGCACCGAAAGCCCTCGCCTGATCGGTTCCTTCAGGGAACGCGTACGCCTGCTGCTCGAGGCTGATATCTCTTTGGTGGCCTATCATTTGCCTCTCGATCGTCATCCCGAGATTGGCAACGCGGCTCAACTGGCCTCCCGCCTCGGACTGGAGTCCCTGGAACCCTTCGGTGACCACGGAGGGCAATCGGCCGGTGTGTGCGGCGTGTTCCACCAACCGGTCGATGCCGAGACCTTCTTTGACAGCGTAGCCGTCGTCTGCAACCGCGAGCCCCAGGTCTTCGAAGGCAACCGGCGAACGATCAGCTCGGTAGGGATCGTCACCGGCGCGGCCGAACGTGAGTACCA
>JBDLIO010000658.1:0-2472 GCA_039714865.1 Acidobacteriota bacterium
CAGATATTTCTGGTCGGTGTCGGCCAGCAGATTGAAGAAACCGTCGGCCGTCTGGTTCTTTGCGGTCAGGACCTCATCTTCCGGCACCATTTTGAGGGCTTCATGTCGGCCGCACTCGGTGACGCACTCGCCGCAGCCCGTGCAGAGGTCGGAGACAAAGATTGAGAAGATCCCGCCGTTGCCAGGGTCCTTCTTTTCCTTGGCCGCAAAGATCGCCGTCGTCTTGGAGTAGGCCAGAGGCAGGGTGTCAATCACCGCTGTCAGCTCGTTGCGGCTTTCGGCGGGGATAGTCTCCAGTTGAGCGACTTCTTCTCTCACGATGTCTTGAAACGGTCTGCCGCTCTTGTCTTTGGCCGAGACCAACATGGCGGCCCGGGCCCGTTCTTCGATGCCGTCGATTTCTCCCAGCAGCTTGAGGCGAGCCGTGCCGTCGGTGACGTAGTGGCGGACGGCGGTCGAGAGAATCGTGCCGACATCCTGCGCCGTATTGGGCAGGGCGGTGTCCGGACAGGCCGCGATGCACTCCATGCACTGTGTGCAGTTTTCGGCGATGAAAATCGGAATCTCACGTCGGGCGCCGAATTTCGAGGCTGCGTCGCCGGTTCCGGCGGCGACCATGCCGACCGAAGCCAGGGTCGAGGCCGGCTGGTGATAGCCGAGGCCCGCCCGGAACTCTCGGTCGAAGGTCTCTCGACGCGACAGGGGGATGCGCTCAGGCTGCTCCGGAGGGGCGGTCAGCGGGCGGCAATCACCGCAGTCCACCGTCGGCAGGATGCCGGTTCCGCGCATCGAGGACAGGTCGGGAGCATCCAGCTGACCGTGGGCAACTTCGGTGACCAGTTCGAAGCCCTGAGCCATCACCTGCATATTGCTCTCGATGACCTTCTCGCCGAACCGGCCGAATTTCTTCTCATACTGTTCGCGAACCGTCGTCTTGAAGACTTCCGGCTCGATCGCGTTGTTCTTCAGAAACGGTGAGACATTGAAAAAGGCGCCCAGGAAGGAGTTGCCCTGCATGCGCAACTGAAGGTCCTTGCGGGTCGTCGCTTCTCGTGCGATCCGGAAACCCGGCAGGGTGAAAACCCGAATGTCCTTGTCGAGGATTTCCTGTCGGTAGCGGGGGGGGATTCGCTGCCACGCCATCTCCGGCGTTTCGTCCGACTCCCAGACGAAAGCGCCGCCCTCGACCAGCCCGTCGAGGGGGTTGGTGTGAGAGAAGGCCTTGGGGTCGCAGCACAGAACGACGTCGACGTGGCGCAGATCGCAGTTGGGGCGGATTCTCTCCGGCGCGACGACCAGGAAGTAGGAGGTCGGCGCGCCCTTCTTCTCCGAGCCGTACTTGGGGTTGGCGCTGACGTGGAGCACCTCCTTCTCGCGACCGTGCTCGTCGACTGCCCCGTCCCTCTTGGCGATGAAGTTGCCCAGATCGCCGATGATCTCACTCAAGTTCTTGCCGGTGGTGATCATGCCCCAGCCGCCGATCGAGTGCAGACGGACGGCAATGGCGTCGTCGGGAAGCAGCGATGGCGTCTCTTCGGAGCAGACCGCGTAGGGGTGGTCGACGCCGAGCACGAAGTAGGAGGCGCCCTTCTCAGCCGTGAGGCCGTCCTGGCGGGCTCGCCCTTCCGAGACCAGTTCGTAGGCGCCGAGGATATGTTCGGGACGAAAATCGCGGCTTCCCAGACCGTAGACGCCGCCGAAAATCCTGGGCGCCTGGTCCGGCGTCATTGCCGGCAAGCCCGGATGGACGCCGCCACGACCGTTTTCGAGGGCTTTTGAGAACGCGGTCCGCAGGTCGCGCTGTAGCGGCCCGGCGCCGGCCAGGGATTCGTCCGTTCGTTCGAGCACGATGACGTTCTTCTTGCCTGCGAGGGCGTTGATCAAGGCCGCCTCGGGGAAGGGGCGTATGACATTGAGGTGGATCGAGCCGACCTTGGCCCCTCGGTTGGCGCGCAGGTAGTCGACGCCGGCTTCGATGTTTTCCGCCGCCGAGCCTATCGAGAGGAAGACGGTCTCGGCGTCGTCCAGGTGATAGGGAGAGATCAGGCCGTAGGAGCGGCCGGTCAGCTCGGCGAAGGCCTCGAACGATCGTTCGAGGAAGGGCAGGATTGCTTCAGAGAAATTGTTGCGCCGGGCGACGACGCCGTTCATGTAGTGTTCCTGGTTTTGTACCGGGCCGAGAAGTATTGGATTGGTCAGATCGATCAACCGGGGCACCCGTCGCCGGGTCGCACCGAAGAGTTCCTTTTGAGCCGGGGTGGGGCAGTCGATGATGTCATTTGGAGAGCCGAGGAACTGACGGATCAACTCCGCCTCGTGCATGACGAAGGTCCGCTCGAGGTGGGACGTCAAGAATCCGTCTTGTGCGTTGATACCCGGGTTGAGGGCCAGCTCCGTGACCCGTCGCAAAATCAAAGACTGGTCGGCCGCCTGCTGTGCATCCTTGGCGAAGAGCACGATCCAGCCGGTGTC
>JBDLIO010000659.1:0-2471 GCA_039714865.1 Acidobacteriota bacterium
GGTGGTGCTGTTGGTCGTGGCTTGTTTGTCCCTTCCGCTGTGTTGCTTGCCCGTGTGCACTGTGGCACCGTCCTACCCGATGTTTTGGGGACATTTCACCGTGTTGAACGAATCCGGCGAGATGCTCTATGTCACGCCAATTGGAGAGCGCACCGGGCAGCGACGTGTTTTGCTGGCCTACTTTTCAAGGTTTCCGCATGCGCCCATTCTCAAGCGGGCGGATGTGCGTCTACGGCCCGGGGAATCGGTGCAGATGTACGGCAGGGTATTCGATGAACCGATGTGGGCGCTAACGGCGCTCGTCGTTCGCAACGAGCGTAGAGAATATCGCCAATTGGTGGTCGATGATCCTGCATCAAGCCTGATATGGGTCTCTCTAGAGCCAGTCTACCGCATTGACTCGTTCGGTGAGCTTGATCGCGTAGGCGCCGCGCTCGACGACCCACTCCCCGGGGCTCACGCCCTCGAGCACCTCGACCCACGCGCCGTCGCGGATGCCGAGCCGCACCACCCGCCGGGAGAAGGCCTCGCCGCCGGTCTCTGCGGCCAGCCGGTTCAGGGCTTTTCGGGCGGAATAGTCAAATTTGCTCAAGCCCAGACCGATCGGGTAGATCGGCACCCTCATCGTATGGGCGAATCGCTTGGCCAGGTCCCAGCCGGTTCTGGAAGTGGTGTCCTCGCCATCGGTCAGGAGCACGAGAGCCTGACGTCCCCGGCGGCCCCGGAACTGCTCGAGCGACCGAACGACGGCGTCGTGGAGCGAGGTGCCCCCTTCGGGAACGACCCGGTCGAGTCTGCTTTCGATGGCCGTGGACGTCTCGGTCCAAGGCAAACGTACCTTGGCTTCCCACGAAAAAGTCAAGACGACCACCTCGTCGCCCTCCTCCATCAGGTCGAGGGCGAAACCCCTGGCGGCACGCCGAACGGCTTCAAAACTCTCCGTCATCGAACCGGAGGTGTCCACCGCGAGCGCCAGCGAGAGCGGGAGGTCGGCCGTCGTGCCGAAACCCTCGATCGTCACCGGTTGTCCATCCTCAAGAATTTTGAAGGACTCGGGTGCGAGCCCGGTTACGGGCGCCCTCGCCTCATCGAGCACGGTCACCGGCAGTTCTACCAGTTCGACCCGGACAGTGCCCGAAAACGATCCGCCGCCACCTGCGAGGGCGACGATAGCGTCTCCCCTGGCACCGTTTGAGTCGACCGCTTCGGCCGCGAGAATCGTTCCGTTCGCGAGTTCAGCCACGGAGAGTTCGGTGATACATGGGCAACTGGGCCACCGTGCGACCATGCGGTCGTCGATGTTCAGTGTGATCTGATGAATCCGACCCGTGCCGCCGGTGACCGCAACCGTGACGGGTCGGGCGCCGTCCACCACCGCATCATCGGGGCCGAGGAGAATCTCGACTCCAATGCTCCCAGTGGGGTTGTTGAGGATCAGGGCATCCTCTCCGAGGTAACGTCCGTCCCGATCTCGTGCGACCGCACGGACCTGAGTCCGGCGCACAACATTTCCCAGGGCAATAGAATAGGTCCAGGGAGGCCGGTTTCGGCGTATCTCCAGATTTCCATCTTTCAAGAATTCAACCGATGCCGTTCCTTCCGGGGCCTCGATTTCCAACTGCAAGGCGCCGATGCCGCCTTTGTCCGGCGGAGGCTTGAAGCGGACCGCCTCGTCGGCAGGCGGGGTCACTGACAGCGCGATGGCTTCGACTGGAGCGTCGTCCCCACTTTCGAACGGAGATTCCATTTCCGAAACAGTGATGGTTCCGTTCCATCCGCCGCCGGAACTGCCGTCGATGGTTGCCACAGCAACCTTGAGCTGGTGTTCGCCGACAGGCCAGTCCCGGTAAAGCATGACGCTGCCGTCAGCTTCCAATTCAACCACCGCACTTTGCCGGTCTGCCAAGACGGTGCCGACGGTCAAAGAGGTGACCACTCGGATCCGTTTGCCGGCTCGTTCAACGTCCTCGGGGGCGATTTGGATGACCAGCCCCATCACGGTGCCGGTGTGACCTCGACCCAGTCCCTCGACTTCGACCAATAAGGCAAGTGGTTGAGGAGCATCGGCGGCCGGCGCAACAACAGGGATGACAATCAGAGTCAGGAGAAACGAGACGATAGGTGCGTATTTCATCAGTATTACTTACGCCTTCTTGGTTGATCGGTTACTTGACGACCTTGACGGTGGCCGTGGCCAGAACCTGACGATGCAGGGAGGCTATGTAGCGGACTTCGTAGACGCCGGGCCGGTCAGGACGGCGGAAGCGCCAGGCGGACGACACCCTTGATGCGCCCGGGCTCCACCGGTTTTCCCTTCCGCAGCACCTGGATTCGCCCGTCCAGCGCTTCCGCGCCGCCAGCATCCCCGTGATGCGTGCGGCGCCGCCGGAGATGCCGACCGTGCGGTTCATCGGCACCAGCTGCGCGACCTGTCCTGGTTCGAACGTTTTAGCCAGAAATTAGAAAACCTG
>JBDLIO010000660.1:0-2468 GCA_039714865.1 Acidobacteriota bacterium
GTTTGCACGTGGTATGTCGTGCCGTCGAAATTGATATCGGTGTTGTAACCGGTCAGAACCACCACAAAACTCCAGTCGATCCTGCGGCAAGGCTACACTTGACCGCCACGTCGGTCAATGAGTCCGCATACAATGGAGTCATGAACCCGCTCAATGTGCTTTTTGTCTGTTACGCCAACACCTGCCGCTCGCCGATGGCGGAGTCGATCCTGAAAACGATAGGCGGAACCTCGGTCAACGTCGTCTCGGCAGGACTCCACCCTACTGGGCAGGTGGCCGCTCTCTCTTTACACACTCTTCGCTCGCACGGGTACCCGGTGACGGAGTTGTCATCCAAAAGCCTGGAGGCGATTGACCTGGACTCTATCGATGTCGTTATCAGCCTGATGGGCGAACCCGGCTTGGCCGCCCTGCCGTGCCGCCTGACGGCCGAGAGAATCGCGTGGTCGATCCGCGACCCCTACGGCGAGGATGAAGACGCCTACATCGCTACCCTCAAGACCATGGAGCGGAAAATCCGGGCATTTTGCCACGACTACGTGCAGGAGGACCGGCCGGCCGAACCTCCTGGTTGAAAAATTCCGTCTTCAGCCGAAGCTCTCGACAGCCTCAGTCTCGTTGTCAAAGACATCGAAGACTGTGATCAACTGCGTGACCTGCAGGATGTCGTTGATCTTCTTGGAAAGGTTGACCAGCTTCAACTGTGCCCCACGGTTCTTGGCCGAGGTATAGGACGCCACCATTTCTCCAATTCCGGAGGAATCGATTGCGGTGATGCCGCCAAGATCCAACAGGACCTTGGTGCTGCCGGCTTCCAGGCTTTCATTGATCAGTTCCCGCAACATCACGTCACCGGCCCCGATGGTGATTTTCCCGGAAAGAGAAATAATACGCACGTCGCCGGCGTCACGAATTTGTTGTTTCATAGTCATTACTCCTTGATTGGTCTCGGTGTCAGTTTGCGATTCATACACACCATGGTACCCCCATCCGGCCCGCGACGGAAGGCTACCTCGTCCATAAACCGCCTCATATAAAAAATCCCTCGCCCACATGGCTTGAGGAGGTTCTCGGCATCTCTGGGATCCGGAATCACTGCCGGGTCGAACCCTTCGCCCTGGTCGACGACTGTTATGGACACAAGGTCGGCCTCTACGCGGTAGTCCACCCGTACAGACTCTTCAGGCCGTCCATGGTGGCCATGGCGAATGGCATTGGCGATCGCTTCACGAAGTGCGGTCAGAATCCAGTATTCTTCGTCGCCCCCTACACCAGCCTCACCAAAAAGATCCACCAGGGCTCGTTCTGCGATTTCAATGCTCTCAAATCGACTCTCGAGGCTCAGGGTCGCCCACATATCCCATCCTGAGTTGCTCAGGATTCCGGGCTCACGCCGTCGACGGGTTCGACCATCTGCAGCACCCACTTGTGAAAGGCCTCCTCGGCCTTCTCGACCGGAACCGCCATAATCTCCGGCAGCTCGTAGGAATGGAAGGCCCGTATGGCCTCGGAGACACCGTCGAAGTTCCGCCGAGGTGTTTTGACCAGCAAGAGATATTCGGTGTCTTCACACACCTTGCCCTTCCACCGATAAATCGAGCGCAGACACGGAATGATGTTGACACACGTGGCCAGGCGCCGGTCGATCAACTCTTCGGATATCTCAACCGCCTGTTGTTCGGTACCCACCGACGTCAGGATGATAGTGAGGGCTTCCAAATCACTCATAATGGAACGCTATCGCGGAACCCGCTGCCCGTCAAGTTGTGGGGTTTTCGGCCACTTCCTAATAATTCCTCAAGAGCCCGACCAGAACTCCCTGGATCTCAACGCTTGAGGCCGGGATTACGATCGGCTCCATGGTTGGGTTGGCGCCTTGAAGCCGAACCATGCCGTTCGGCTCTGGATAGAAACATTTCAAAGTCGCTTCACCATCGACCAACGCCACCACCGTTTCTCCAGGCCTGGCCTCGGTCACACGTTTGACGACGATGTTGTCCCCGTCGTGGATACCGTCGTCGATCATCGACAGACCCCGGACTTGAAGCACAAAGTGATCCCCCTGCCCCACCATGCCAGGTGGAACGGCGGTTTCTTCGGTTTCTCCGAAGTTCTCGATCGGAGACCCAGCGGCAACGGTACCGACCACCGGTATGGTGACCAAAGGGGGCGAAGACGACTCTCCAACGACGGTCAGGCCACGCTTCTGGTGCTTGTCTCGATCCAGAAACCCCTTTTTCACCAATAAGTTCACGTGTTTCTGTGCCGAGGCAGTACTGGAAAACCCGAAGTGGGTGGAGATCTCTTGAAGCGTCGGCGCCACTCCGTGAGCAACGATGCGACCCTCGATGAAATCCAAAACGTCACGCTGCCGAGAGGTCAGATAATTCATTCCAAAAGCCCCCTGTGATTAGGGTAGGCGAAAACAAGGCATAAATCAAGGGGGGGGCGGAGTGGGTTCCAAGCGG
>JBDLIO010000661.1:0-2465 GCA_039714865.1 Acidobacteriota bacterium
CCCGCCGCGCTAGCTGAGCGTGTCGTGCTGCCCTCCAAAGGGCTACGTTTTGTGTGAGGCCGGGGAGACGGGCATCACGCCCCGCCCACCTAGCGCGACCGATACCTTTTATTTTCAAGACGGTTAGGCTAGGATCGGCGAGGCCGCTGCGCCCAGGCGCGGCAGCAACTTCATCCGGAGGCAGAGATAATGGCGCAAAAGCACCCCAAGGGTCTCTACACCCTGTTCTTTACCGAGATGTGGGAAAGATTGGGATTCTACCTGATGGTGGGCATCCTCTACCTCTACATCATCGACACCGAGCGCGGCGGGTTGGGTATGTCCAACGCCTCCGCCGGCGAAATCTACGGCACCTACCTTGCCTTTGTCTACTTCACGCCCTTTCTCGGGGGCATGATCGCCGACCGGTACCTCGGTTTCCGGCGTTCGGTATTTTTCGGCGGCATCTTGATGGCTGCGGGCTATTTCAGTCTGGGAGTTCGGAGCATGCCGTTCTTTACTCTGGGTTTGGTGCTGCTATGCCTGGGTAACGGTCTCTTCAAGCCCAACATTTCGGCAATGGTCGGCAATCTGTACGAGGCCGGCGACTCGAGACGGGATGCCGGGTTCAACATCTTCTACATGGGCATCAACATCGGCGCTTCGATCTCGGCCCTTCTGGCAGCGCCGTTGAGAAACCTCTGGAGTTTCAATACGGCCTTCATCGCCGCCGGTGTCGGTCTGGTGATTGGTACAGGCATCCTGGTCCTCAATTGGAAGAAGTTGGCGGTTGCCGACATCCAGAGCGAGGCCAACGGGGACGATTTCGGCATGAAGCAGATCGTCACGACGATTCTCCTGCCGGCGGGAGTCTTCGGCGCCGCAGGCTATTTTGTCGGGCAGAAGTTGCCCTTCGTCATCAATACGATCGGTCCGGTGACCTTCGCTTTCATCGTCGGCATGCTGCCGATCGTTGCGTATTTCGGCATGCTGGTTAAAAAGGCGAGCCCGGAGGAGAAACCCGGTCTTGCGGCGCTGATTCCTGTGTATATCGCCGGTGGCGCCTTCTTTATGATTCTCCACCTCAGCGGCGGCCTGATGACGGTCTTTGCCGAGAACAGCACCGATCGGCAGGCGGAGTGGATTCCCAAAGCGACGGATTTCTACGCGCAGAAGGCCATGCCCTCGTACTTCGGTAACGCAGGGCCCGGACTGGCCCGGCCGGACAAGCAGACCTTGGTCATTGTTGACCGTGAGACCGAAGCGATGTTCGGCGCCAGGATCCTGACTGAGGCGGCTGTCGCCGGCCTGATCGGCGATCCCGACCTGACCCTGGGTAAGGTTTCAACAGTCTCCGAAGACGAACGGTTCTTCGAAAACAAGGTCTTCGCCGACGAGCAGGTGAAGATCTCCAGCGACAAGGACGCCCACGGTGTGACAAGCACCTCGGTCAAGGTCGTCCCCGAGAATGCCTCGTCCAGGGGTTCGGGCGTACTGACCAAGACGATCGACGGCAATACCGTTCCGGTGATACCGGTGTCGCAGGAAACGTACGACGGAGTCTACAGGAACACCAATGCCGATACCCCGACCCTGGCGCCCGGCAGGTACGTTCGTTTGGTCAATGCCGAGATGATCACAGGTCTTCTCAACCCGGTCTTCGTCGTGCTGTTGACACCGGTCGTCGTCATGTTCTTCGCCTGGCGGAGCAAGAAGGGCAAGCCGATCACGACCGCCCGGAAAATCTTCTACGGCATGGTGATCACGGCTGTCTCGCTGTTGATCATGGTCGTCGGCGCCAAGTTCGGGCAGGACGGTGCGATCAAGACATCGATGATTTGGCTTGCGATCTACTACCTGGTCATTACCGCGGGCGAACTCTGCCTCTCGCCGATGGGCTTGTCCCTGGTGACAAAACTGGCGCCGAAACGACTGGTCGGTTTGATGATGGGCGGGTGGTTCCTGTCGACCTCGATCGGCAACAAGCTCTCCGGTTTCATCAGCGGTCTGGAACCGACGTCACAGATGTTCACGATTCTCGCCGTGGCCATTCTCGGTGTTGCGGCCTTCCTCTTTGCTCTGCTGCCTCGTCTGGATTCCGCGATCAAAAAATATGGTGCGTAGGAATTGAATGTTCTTCGAAAAGCCGCCCTTCGGGGCGGCTTTTTTGTAGGTTAGAATCTCCGCATGGCCGTATCCCTGATCGTCGTCAACTTTCACTCCTCGGGCGCGCTGGAACGAATGCTTCAAACGTTGGAGGGCGTCGACGAGATCGTCATCGTTGACCACAGCGAAGACGAGCAGGAGTTTGCCTTACTCAAGCGTCTTCGGGCGGATCGGGTGATAGCACAGGCTAACGGCGGTTATGGCGCAGGCCTGAATCGGGGCGTAAGGGAGTCCCACGGTGACATGCTCTTGTTGGCCAATCCTGATGTGCTCCTGAGGTCCGGAACGACCGCCGCCCTGGTTGACGCGTTGTCAGAACC
>JBDLIO010000662.1:0-2465 GCA_039714865.1 Acidobacteriota bacterium
AAGACGTGGTTGCTGAGATGGGGGATTATTTGTCGAGAGGTGTAGCGATGTCCTTATCAATCGATCCCGACGCCACATTGCTGGCGATCACCGAGCGGGGGCCGGAGACCGGTCAGGTCGTTGTCGCCCAGGGATTTCCCCAGATGGGCGACGAGAACAAGAGGCGGGCATTCGGTGGTGCGATTACGCTGCGAATGGCCACCAGCCTGAAGAAACTGGACCTCGAGGCCTTCGTCGAACTGCTCGAGGGGGCCGTTGCCTCCGACGAGGCCGTCAGGCCCGAGTCCGCGAACGGCGAAGCCCCCCTGAGGGTGATGGGCCTGCTGCCCTGCCCGGTTCGCATTCCTCTGGAAGAGGCCTTTGAGGAGTTTGCCGGGGAGTTTCAGCGCGACACCGGGCGGTCGATCGTGACCGAATTCCAGGCGGCCTCGGTCGGCGCTTCGTGGATGGACGAGCACGTCAACGCGATCGAGGACCCCGAGGATTTTCCAGACCTCTTCATCTCGGCGGGATTCGAGACCTTCTTCGACCCCGAGGGCATCGGCAAGTTCCGAAAGGCATTTGCCGATCGAACGCCCTATCAGACCTTCAACCCTTCATTTGACGGTGTCGGCCTGAAAGATCCCGAGGGTCGCTACGCAATGATCTCGGTGGTGCCGGCGGTCTTTCTGGTCAATACGACTGAGTTCGGTGACGAGCCCTTGCCTCGAACCTGGGGCGACCTGCTGGAGCCCCGGTTCGAACAGCGCGTCTCGTTGCCGGTCGGCGACTTCGATCTGTTTTCGGGAATCCTGTTGGACATTCGTCGTCGTTACGGTGACGAGGGCGTGCGCAAACTGGGGCGGTCCCTTCTCGAGAGCATGCACCCGGCGCAGATGGTCAAGGTCGGCGGCAGGCCCAAGGCGCCGATGGTGACGATCATGCCCTACTTCTTCACGCGGATGGCCCGAGAGGGCTCGCCGATGCAGGCGGTGTGGCCGGAAGATGGTGCGATCATCTCGCCGATCTTCCTGTTGGCCAAAGCCTCGGGAGGGGAGGATCTGCAGCGTGTCGTCGATTTCTTCTGCTCAAAAGAGGTCGGCGAGGTGCTGGCGATCAAGGGGCTCTTCCCCTCGACCCACCCCGATGTCGATAACGGCCTGGCGCCGGATGCCCCCTTCTCCTGGCTGAGCTGGGACTGGATTGAGCAGACGGACATTGCCGCCGCGATCAAAGAGTGCGAGCAGTTGTTCGACGAGGGGAGAGACGGCCGATGAAACTGGTGACCGTGTGCGGGCCGCCTTCATCGGGCAAGACCGCGGTGATCTTGAAGACGCTGGAGGCCTTTGCGGATCGCGGTCTCAAGGCCGGGGTGGTCAAATTCGACTGCCTTTCGACCGAAGACGACGTGCTGTACGAAAAGGCCGGCATCCCGGTCAAAAAGGGGCTCTCGGGACCTTTGTGCCCGGACCACTACTTCGTCTCCAACGTCGAGGAGATCGTCCAGTGGGGACGGAGCGAGGGGTTTGATCTTTTGGTCAGCGAGAGTGCCGGCCTGTGCAACCGCTGTTCCCCGCATATCAAGGAGGTCCTGGCGGTCTGCGTCGTCGACAACCTCTCGGGTGTGACGACGCCGAAGAAGATCGGGCCGATGCTCAAGATGGCGGATATCGTCGTCATCACCAAGGGCGACATCGTCTCCCAGGCGGAACGTGAAGTCTTCGCGTCCCGCGTGGCGGCGGTCAACCCCAAGGCGGCGGTACTGCACGTCAACGGCCTGACCGGCCAGGGGGCCTTCGAACTATCGTCCCTCTTCGACGACGAAGAGCGTGAAGTGGAGTCCCTGATCGGTTACCAACTGCGCTTCACCATGCCGTCGGCCTTGTGCTCCTACTGCCTGGGCGAAACCCGCATCGGCGAGAGCTACCAGATGGGCAATGTTCGAAAAATGAAAATTGACTAATACCTAAGATGAACGATTCTCACCGGCGATCTGCACCAAACTCTTGGGCCCTGGATGGCGCACGCAGTTTTCTTCTGTTACGGGGGCTGACGGTTCCACCGACCCTTGGCCGGCGGGCCGGTTCCTGCTTTCAAAAAGCCTCGACATACCTTCGGGTATGCCTACGTTTTTTTCAAGCACCAGAGCCTCAAGGTTTTGGCACATCTCATCCGGCAGAACCATTCATCTTAGGTAAAGGGGGCGAGTGATGATCAACGAAATCAAGAGCCAAACGGTCGGCGCCCTGTTGGAGAGCTACCCCTTTGCGGCAACGTTCTTTGACGGCCATCACGTCGAAACCAAAGGCCGTGAGTCCGCCACGGTTGTCGACGTATTCTCGGACTTCGTCACTGCCGCCGGTGAAGATGCGGTGACGACCGCCGACGAACTCCTGGAAGGATTGAGCGAACACGTGCAACAGATGCTGCTCTTCCTGGCGGATGATCTGGACACCATCCGGTCTTTGAGTTTGCTGCCGGGAACG
>JBDLIO010000663.1:0-2464 GCA_039714865.1 Acidobacteriota bacterium
GCCTCTTCCGGAGTCGGATCGATCTTCTTGCTGCGAAAAAGATCAACGATCAATGTGCACGTCGAACCGACACGGCGAAAGACCACTTCTTCGGCCGCAAGTCCATTGCCGTTCTTTCCGTGGTGGTCAATACGCGTAATCGGACATCCAGACTTCTGGATCAGTTCCCACACCTCTCCGAGGCGGGCAGGGTCGGGAGTGTCCAAAACAACCGCGTGCTCCAACCGATGACGCCGTGCCTCTTTGAGCTTGACCTCGGGAAACGGCAAAGCTGTCTCCGCCCGAAATGACCGAACGGCCAGCTCCATCGAACCGGGGAAGAGCACACGGTGATCCGGGTAGAGCCGAAGGGCGCACACTGCAGAGGCAAAGGCGTCAAAGTCCGCGGACATGTGTGTCGTGATGATCTTCACCAGTTCATTGTAGGCTGCTCAACGCCTGAAGTGCAGAGGCCGGTTGAAGAGCCGGATTTGACCGATGGATCAGACCTTCTGCCCTCCAGCCCCCGAGAAAAATGCGCTGAGCGCACCCGAATCCGTGCAAATTTCCCCCTGGGCATTACATTGTTAACAAAAGACTAGGAGGTGTGTGATGCCGAAGTTCGTTTTGATGACCAGATTGTCGCCGGAATCAGTGCTCGATTCCAAGGTACGAAGGGCCATGGGCCGGGCTTGGCTGAACAAGGTCAAGAACGCCTGTCCGGAAATCAACTGGCTCGCACACTACGCCATCCTCGGGCCCTACGATTTCATGGATATCTACGAAGCGCCGACTATCGAGGCCGCCCACAAGGTCTCGCTGATCACCAGGGCCGAGGGAGCTGTCTCCGCCGAGAGCTGGCAGGCCCTGCCCTACGACGACTTCATCGAGCTTCTGGAAGAGGTCGAAACCTAGACACCCCCGGTACCGATCGTTTATGGTTTCATCATGAACGATCCACAGGTGATCTGGCGATTGGGGCGGTGGGTCGCCGAGCGCAAACCCGGCAGTGCACGCTTGAGTGCATTGGATATGGTTTTTGAAATGGCTCTGAGCGACGGTCGGATTGTCGGCGTCACCGGCATCGACACCTCAGAACTCGGACGGGCCTTGGACTGCGAACCGGTTGGTGAGGCAGATCTGGTAGCTGAAGCCCTGGCCTTGGCCGCAACCCACGCTATCCCCGAAGCAACAGCCATGGGCGCCGCCAAGACCCTGCTCCAGGATCACCTTCGGACCTGGTTCCTTCAGCCTGACCGGCGGCTCGATTTGGTCGACCAGCTCCAGGAGTCACGATCGGAAAACTCAATATCGGCGACTCACGCCCTGGTGGAATTGGTGCTCTCCGATCCCGAAGACGCCACCACAACGGCCGTCCTGCCGGGGCTTGACGTGCTCTTGCGCCGGGCAGAGGGCTTTCTCGACCTCTATGCTCCGTTGGGCCTTTCGGAAGAGGCGGATCTGATCGTCGCCAAAATTACCGGGCAACGAACCGCGGAGGAAATAGCCTCACGGTCGCCGCATGATCGCACCGACGTTATCAAGCTCCTGGCGGCCCTGACCGCCTCGGGAATGCTCGAAGCAGTCCGTGCCGCCGCGCCCGAGAACGCCCCGGTCCTGATTGCGGGCCCGGAACCTCAGGCCGGACTTGACCGTGAGTATCCGACCAGAAGGCTGTCACCCCTCCTGGTGCTCGTAGCCGCCGTGGTCATTGCAACTGCAGCCGTCGCCACCTGGTGGTTTGGATTTCGAGAAAGCAAGGCCCCTCCCCAGCTTGAGACCCCTGGACATTGGGCGGTCGCGGTCGATCTTGGATGCGAACCCCACGAATACCGTCGGCTGCTGCAAGTGGCTCGCCGGCACGACGATGTCAGACCGATCGCCCTGACGGGGGATGGCGAAGCGGGCGACGGAACATGCTGGCGGCTTGTCTGGGGTGATTTCCCGACGCAGTCCGATGCCCAGACCGCCGTCGACAGGGTGCCGAGCGCTATCCTCCGTGAAGGTTTTGAACCCCACGTCGTCGAAGTCGCCGAAGGCATGGACATCGGCGAGGAGAGCGGCTGATTCGTGTCTATTGACGAACGTCTCCAGGACTATGTCACTCGCCCACTTCCGGAGTTATTGAGCGATCTGGTTCGACAAAAGGCGTCAGGCATTTTGACCGCAATGGGCGCCCAGGCCCACCGCGGAATTGTATTGGTCGATGGAGTGATCAAGGCAGCCCGCTCGACTCTGGAAGAAGAGAAGTTGGGGCTTTTCCTGGTCGAAAAACACTGGTTGGACGAAAAGGACCGCACCCAGGCACTCTTGACCCAGGCCACCGCCGACGCGCCACCACTGGGAGAGGTCCTGATTTCCAGGGGTTTCATCAGCGCATCAGAGTTGGAAGGCGAACTCCAAGAGCTGGCCCTGACCATCATCCGTCGAGCGGCTGCGGACACCACGGCCTACACCGAGTTCTTCGACGATCCCGAGGGGGTCC
>JBDLIO010000664.1:0-2464 GCA_039714865.1 Acidobacteriota bacterium
TCCGTGCGCCGGAAGTGATCGTGCGCAACGAAAAACGGATGCTCCAGGAAGCCGTGGACGCTCTTTTCGACAACGGACGCCGCGGACGGGTGATCAAGGGTTCGAACAACCGTCCCCTGAAGAGCCTGTCGGACAACCTCAAGGGCAAACAGGGACGATTCCGCCAGAACCTTTTGGGTAAACGTGTTGATTACTCCGGGCGTTCGGTCATCGTTGTCGGGCCCGACCTCAAGATCAGCCAATGTGGACTTCCCAAGAAAATGGCTCTGGAGTTGTTCAAGCCGTTCGTTTATAGGGAGTTGGAGAACCGTGGCCTTGCCACGACGATCAAGATGGCCAAGGAGTTGGTAGAAGACCAGACCCCGGATGTCTGGGATGCCTTGGAAGCCGTGATTAAGGAGCATCCGGTTTTGCTCAACCGGGCGCCGACGCTTCACCGTCTGGGCATCCAGGCCTTCGAACCTGTGTTGGTCGAAGGCAAGGCGATCAAGATCCATCCCCTCGTCTGTGCCGCCTACAACGCGGACTTTGACGGTGACCAGATGGCGGTTCACCTGCCGTTGGCGCCGGCGGCTCAACTCGAAGCCCATGTATTGATGATGTCTTCGAGAAATATCCTGTCCCCGGCCAGCGGCCGGCCGTTGGCCGTGCCCTCCCAGGACATGGTTATCGGCATGTATTACCTCACGACCGAAAACCCCCTGGCCGAGGGGGCGGGCAAGACTTTTGCTTCGCCCAAAGAGGTCTTCCTGGCCCACTCACAGGATGTGGTGGCTACCCAGGCCCCGATCCAGATGCGGTATACGGGGAAACTGGTTGATCTCGTCGCGCAGGGAAGCAGCCAGGATCTTCAGCACGCCGACGTGATCGATGTGGAGAACATGCTCCTTGAAACGACGGTCGGCAGGGTCCTGTTCAACATGCAGTTGCCTGAAGGGATGCCGTTCATCAACGGCCAGCTGAAGAAAAAGGGCCTGCAAAACCTGGTGGCCTACTCCTTCATGCTGTTGGGCCACGAGCCGACGATCGTGCTCCTGGACACATTGAAAGAAACCGGGTTCTTCTACGCCACGAAGTCCGGCCTCTCCCTGTCCAGCATGGACATGAAGATTCCGGAGTCCAAGGCGGCTCTCCTTGAGAAGGCTCAGGCCCAGGTTGACGATGTTGAGAAGCAGCGCGGCCAAGGTCTGATCACCGATGGTGAGCGCCACAACAAGGTGATCGACATCTGGCACAACGTCACCGAGAGTGTCGCCCACGAGATGTTCGATCAGATCTCCACCATCGATTTCGAGGAGAGGAGCTACAACCCGATCTTCATGATGGCGGACTCCGGCGCCCGAGGTTCTCGGGAGCAGGTTCGCCAGCTTGCCGGCATGCGGGGTCTGATGGCCAAGCCTTCAGGTGAGATCATGGAGACGCCCATTACGGCGAATTTCCGCGAGGGTCTGTCGGTGTTGCAGTACTTTATTTCAACCCACGGCGCCCGCAAGGGTGTGGCGGACACGGCGTTGAAGACTGCGGATTCCGGATATCTTACCCGGCGTCTGGTGGACGTGGCGCAAGACGTCATCGTGGTCGAACACGACTGCAAAACGGAAAACGGCATCGAGGTCAGTGCCATCAGTGAAGGCGGAGAGATTCTCGAGCAACTCCGGGACCGCATCGTCGGCCGTGTTGTCGCTGAGGATGTCTACGACCCGATCGAAGGTTCGCTGATTTGTGGCGTCAACACGTTGGTGACTGAGGCGCTGGCGTCGCAGATTCAAGAAAGCGGCATCGACCGGGTCCGGATCCGGTCCGCGCTGAGTTGCGAAACTGAGCGGGGTGTTTGCCAGCTGTGTTATGGCCGGATGCTGGCCACCGGCCGGATTGTCGAGCTTGGTGAGGCAGTCGGCATCATTGCCGCACAATCGATTGGTGAACCTGGAACTCAGTTGACCATGCGGACTTTCCACTACGGTGGAACCGCGACCACCGGAGGGGATCGATCCCAGCATATTTCGACCCACCCCGGCACCGTTAAATTCCTCCAGGTCAACACCGTGGAGAATCGGGAAGGCCAGCAGATTGCTATTTCCCGGACCGGTAAGGTGGTCATCCTTGACGAGCGTCAGCGGGAGAAGGAGCGATATTCAGTTGCCTACGGTTCGCGCTTGATGGTCGATGACGGCCAAGTGGTCGAACCGGGCACGATCCTCGTTGAGTGGGACCCATTCACCTCGTCAATTCTGACCGCGGTGTCGGGAACGGCTCACTTCATCGATCTTGTCGAAGGTGAAAACGTCCGAGAAGAGATCGACAAACTGACGGGGCATGCCCATCAGATCGTCATCGAACCCCTGGGTTCGGGCAAGAGAATTCCGACCATCGTGGTCAAGAGCGCCGACGGTGAGGAGCGCAGGTATCAGCTGCCGATCGGTGCACACCTGACAATCGGAGAAAACGAAAAAGTCGCTGAGGG
>JBDLIO010000665.1:0-2464 GCA_039714865.1 Acidobacteriota bacterium
CGAAAAGAGAAGTGATGAACCCGGATGGCCTTCTGCATCCGTTCGAGCAGGATGGGCGCCTCGGGCTTGGAGGTTTGAGAGCGTTGAGCGGTCGTCATGGTATAAATAAAGCATAAATAACAAAATCCGAATAGTCAAGCACATTCCCTGCCCGCCTCTCAAAACAATGAACACCACGAAGCACATCGTTCCCGAAGATCGTTACCCTGAGATCCACGTGCTCCAGAGGGCCGGGGCAGGGGGGGCGCCATCAGTCTCTCGTTGGTGGGCCACAGGCCCACCCTACACCTGGTCCCGCCAGCCTCGGTCACGGAACCGGCCAATCGGTGTCGGACGCGGATCACGGTTTACGGCCCCGGTCGCCGCCGCCGTCGCGGTTTGCGGACGCTGACGCGGTCACGGTTTGCGGTCCACCTCCCTTCCATCCCCGGCCTTCGGGGGCGCATTAAGATCACCGTAAGCTCAACGGCTGCTGATCGCCCCCGCTCGGTGCATTTCCCGGAGGGGCTTCGTTACAGAAATCGGGAGAGAACCGCCCCTCCTGGAAATGACCTCGGCGGCCTACGGCGTTGCCGGGAGACTCGATTGCCGACTGCGGCGCCGTGGGTTGCCCGGTGTCGGCTTTCATCGCAACCGCGGATCAGTCGAGAGTTCTGCCCGATGAAGAAAGCCGCACCCGGCACGCCCGTTTTTGCGTCTTGTGCGTCCTTGATCCTGTACGTCGGCGTTGGCTGATCGCACGCTGTCGCCGTCGCGGTCCCGGACGCGGATCACGGTCCTCGGCCCCGGTCGCCGTCGCGGTCCACTGTCGCTGTCGCGGTCCCTGCCGCCGCCCCTGACGCTGCTCTTCGACTTACCGAGCAACCGCGGCAGCCACAGAAACCGCCTCCCGAATCTGCTCCGCAACCCTCTCCGGCGTGTAGCTTCGTTCCCAGGCCTTGCGACCGCCTTCGGCAAGGCTGTCCCTCGCCTCGCGGTCTCCCAGGAGTTCGACCAGTGCCTCGACCCACTGATCCGCGCCCTCGGCCTGCCGTATCGCCTCTCGACCTGCGCTCTGCAAACCCGCCGCAGTCCATGGATGGGCCACAACAGGCACGCCGGCTGCCCAGGCCTCCAACACTTTCATCGGAACCCCCGACCCGGAGGCCATCGGTGCAATTGCGATCCACGCCTCGGTCAGGAAGGGCCCGAGATCCGGGACATTCTCGTGAATCTCCACACCGGGCACCTCAGCCAGGGCTCGGATTGCCCCGCTGGGTCGAGCGCCCGCAAGGACCCATCGAGCCTCCGTAACGGCTGATTTCACCCTGGGCCAGACTTCAGCCCCGAACCATCGCGCCGCTTCGACTGTCGGCCGATAGCCGAGATTTCCCGACAGCAGGACCGTCGGCCCCGAGGCCGGCTTGCGAGAGGTTCCTGTCGGTCTCCCCGATACCGGGATTGCCAGTCCCCTGCCCTCGGGTACTCCGAGGGCCTCGACATCCCGTTGGGCAACCGCAATGGTCATGGCCGCCCATGAGGCCAGAAACTGCTCCCGGCGGCGGCACCGGGAGGCTTCGAGAAGGGCGAACGGCCGAATGACCGGATTCAAGGTCTCAGCGGCCCGCTGATAGTGCAGGCCCATCGCGTCGATGGCGTCGAAGAGAATGGGAATACCCGGCGCCTCGCGCTCGATCTCGTCGGCCGCCCAGGCGCAGCGGACCATCTGGATGATGACGAGGTCGGGAGAGGTCTCGACCACGGCCCGTCGAACGGCCGCACGAGCCGCCCCGGTGGCATACAGACCATCCTGAACGGCCAACCGCCCCAGGCCCGCATGGCGAAGGGCGGACCAACCCCTTGACGACACCGAGGAACGGTAGGTCCGGAGATTGACACCGTGCAATCCCGAGACTGTTGCCCCGGCCGGACATACCAGCGTCATCTGATGATCTTTGAGCGCCGCCAACCACTCGACGGTTCGAACCTGTTGACCTCTCCACGCCGGAAGAGGAAACCGCGTCGTGACCAGGAGGATCCGCATCGATTACCGGTAGAAGGCCGCGATTCCTTCGACAACCTCGCGCAGCTCGTCGTCACTCAGCTCGCCGAAGACCGGCAGAGCCAGGACTTCACGACTTGCCTGTTCGGAGATCGGCAGTTGACCCTCTCGGTAACCCAACTCGGCAAAACACGGTTGCAGGTGCAGGCTCAAGGGATAGTACACCCCGCACCCGATGCCTCGCTCGTTGAGGTGCGCCCTGAGCGCGTCACGATTCGGCACGCGTACGACGTACTGGTTGAAGGTGTGGCCGCGCCCATCGAGGGCCTCCGGCAGCTCCAGGGTGTCGCTGAGACCGGCGTTGGCAAACAGATCGGAATAACGAGCGGCATGGCGTCTCCGGCCGTCAACCCAGCCGGCCGCGTGGGGCATCTTGACCCTGAGGATCTCTGCCTGCAGCGCGTCGATGCGGAAATTCCCACC
>JBDLIO010000666.1:0-2438 GCA_039714865.1 Acidobacteriota bacterium
GGAAAAGCAGACCATTGCCGTGGCGCAGGAGGTCCAGTCCTTCAGGCAGTTGCTGGACACCGTCGACGTGTCGCTCTGGTCGTCGTCAGGGCTGTGGAGAACTTGAACCGGCAAGGGCTTCTCCGCTTCACCGAGCCCAAGGGGCGAGTTCATATCTTGACCGATTCGACGGCCGATCTTCTGCCGATCGACGCCCGGCGCCAGGGGATCGACGTGCTTCCGGTCTCGGTGCAATTCGGGTCCCAGATCTTCAGGGACGGCATCGATCTTCAGGCCGAGGACTTCCATCGGATGTTGACGGAGACGCGGGAGTTCCCCCGGACCCACCCGGTGTCCACCGGCGAATTTCTGCAGGCCTTTGCACGGGCAGTGCCGAGCGGCGACATCGTGGCCGTTCTGTGCTCGTCGACGCTGTCGGCCAACTTCAACAATGCGGTTGAAGCCGTTGACAAGGGGACTGTGGATTTCGCCGAAGCCCGACGGGATGCCGGTGGAGGGGCCGAGCCCAAGGTCGTCGTCGTTGATTCCGGGCAGTGTTCCGGGCCCCTGGGCCTGATGGCGGTCTTTGCAAAGAGGATGGCGAATGCAGGGCTTCAGGCCGCCGAGATTGCAGCCCGGCTGGAGGACCTGCTACCCCGATTCCGGACACTGTTCACGGTACGGACCATTGACAACCTCAGACGGGCTCAGGGAGTCGACGACGGCCGGCCGACGAAAGGCCGACCCGGTGAGCGATGGTTGCTCGCTCTGGAGCAGGGAAAGCTGCGCCTTGTGGAGCGATCCGTGGTTCCGGAGGCCATGGACCGGCTGGTAACACTATTGACAGAGGGTTTCGATTTATCTCTGCCGGTGTTTGGCTCTGTTGTTCAGGCGGCAGCACCGGCCGAAGCCGCGAACCTGAGGGACCGGCTTTTTGACCGGCTGAATGTGCGAGAGATGCTGGAGCAGCAGATCGGACCGGCGGTGACCTCCCACAACGGGTCGGGGACCGTCGGCGCCGGCCTGATTCAACTGTCGGACGAAGAAACGAAGCTGCTTTCTCCCAAGTCGTAAGACCATCAATGGCGAGTTTGTGGCAGGGCTGCCGCTTGCGGCCCGTGTCTTGGCCTACCGGCATCCTGGCGTTTCGGTACAAAAAGGAAGCGAGCCCTTGCGGGCTCGCCGGAGGAGGGGGAGGAACTACAGATTACCCCCTGATCTCATTTTGTGTCGTGACCACCGTCACCAATCGACTGGGCAACGTCAGTCTTTCGCCGCCTTCTCTCCGACCATCACTGCATTACGAAGCTGGTCCATGATCGAATCCAGGCCTCCCGGTGAGTGAGGCAGGAGGATCGTACTGGCGCCCGCCCGTCCGCCGACTTCCTTGAGCATGTCGAAATACTGCGTCATCAGGATGATCTGCAGGACGTCCTCGGTCGTCACGCCGGCGACGCCTTCCTGGAATTCCTCGACGCTCTCGCGCAGGCCGTCGACGATAGCCTTGCGCTGACCGGCGATGCCTTGACCTTGAAGAGTGACGGATTCGGCTTCCGCCTCGGCCTTTTTGACCATCAGGATCTTCTCCGCCTCGCCCTTTTCTTCGGCGGCCTTCCTCATCCTCTGGGCGGCGTTGATCTCGTTCATCGCTGCCTTGACCCTTTCGTCGGGGTCGATGTCGTTGACCAGGGCGCCGATGATGCCGTAGCCGTATTTTTCCATCGTTTCGCGGAGGTTTTCCTTGACGGCGTCGGCGATCTTGTCCTTGTTGCGGAAGACCTCGTCGAGCTTCATGTTGGGCACGGTCGAGCGGACTTCGTCAAAGACGTAGCTTTCGATCTGCTGTATCGGATTGGCCAATTCGTAGTAGGCCTCTTTCGCCCGGGCAGGAATTACCGAGTACTGGACGGCTATCAGGAGCTTGACGAAGACATCGTCGAGCGTTTTGGTCTCGACTGTCACCTGCATTTCCTGGACCTTGAGAGACATGCGGGCGGCGATCGACTGCCACGGCAGGACCAGGTAGGGTCCGGCGGTGACAATCTTGTCGAATCGCCCAAATGCCTCGATGATGGCGACCTGTTTCTGGCGCACGACGGTGAAGTAGGGAATGATCATGAACTCCTCCTTGTGTTGAGTGTGGTCGGCTTTGCTGCCGGTTGAGGTCTCAATGAGAGGTACGCGAGAATCGACGTTTTGTTGCAGTTGAGAAGGGAATAGGGATCATGGAATTGGGGCAGCCATCATTGGGCACGGGCACGGGTTATCACCGTCTTACCGTGAGCGTTCGACTCCCACCCTTCCACACAGATCATCGAGAGGACAGGTAGAACACCGAGGAGAGACCGGATGACACTGATTCTGGCCGAAGGTGACCAGCAGGTCGTTGATCGGGATCCAAACGTCTTTGGGAAGCAAAGCCATCAAGGCCTTTTCGGTCTGCTCGGGTTTGAGGGTCT
>JBDLIO010000667.1:0-2437 GCA_039714865.1 Acidobacteriota bacterium
GAGGCCGATGTAGAGGATGCCGCCCTCGCGAATCACCTTGTACCAGTCGATGATCGGCCGCTCATCCGCCATGTCCTTGTAGTCCGGCGCCAGCAATGCGCCGATCGCCCTGCCGGTCAACTTCTCGACCAACGACGAATGCGGGCTGCAGATCGATAACTTCGATTCGGCTCCCTACGTGATGATGACCTACAACCCGCCGTATTATTCGGACCTGGTCGAGGGCGCCGGGTACAACAAGGCGAAGGACCTTCTGGCCTTTGTGTCTCCGGTGCAGGGCCGGAGCCTCGAGCGGCTGCAGAGATTGGCCGACCGAACCAAAAAACGTAATCCGGGCTTGCTGACTCGAGGGGCCGACCTCAAGAATTTTGACGGTGAGGTTCACGCGGTCCAAGAGATCTACAACGCCGCCTGGGAGAAGAACTGGGGTTTTGTCCCGATGAATGACGGCGAGATCAAGGTGCTCGCCGCCGAACTGAAGCCCCTGGTCGAACCCGGGCTGCTCCGTTTTGCCTTCATCGACGGTGAGCCTGCAGGCTTTCTCCTGTGCCTCCCTGATTGGAACCCGGTTTTGAAGGACTTTGACGGCTCGCCATGGCGCCACCCGCTGAAGACACTCAAACACCTGACCGTCACCAAGGCCTCGGACATGGAAGGGCTCCGGCTGATTACGCTGGGAATCAAGGCCGAACATCGGAAGCGCGGTCTTGAGGGGGTCCTGATTGCCGAGGGTCTGAAGGTGGCGCTCGAACTCGGGTTTTCGTGGTGCGAGTATTCCTGGATCCTCGAAGACAACGACCTGATCAAGGGGACCGTTCGTTTGATGGATGGGGAGTTGTACAAGCGGTACAGGGTTTTTCGGAAGGCGCTCTAGTGGCGCGATGAGCCTGGTCCGTATTGGCCCTCAGAGTTTGCGGTGGTTCTTGGCGGTTACGAGGCCAATCCGGCCAGGCTCATCGCGAGGGGCGCTTCGCGCCGGTTGGTTTTTGTAGCGCTCCGTTTTTGTTCCGATTTTACTGGGTTACACTCCCCCCCATGCATGGTCGTCGACGTTTTGTTCTTGTAGTGCTGCTTGCCGGGGTAGTCTTGCTCCCGGTCCTACTTCTTGGGCATATCCGGTTTTACTCCCACCAATCACGTTTACCGGAGTCCGGCCGGGAACGAGTTCGTATCCGTGGCCTTCGGGATCAGGTGACGATCGCTCTCGACGGGCGAGGCGTGCCTCACATCGATGCCGCTGCTGGGGAGGATTTGTGGTTTGCCCAGGGCTACGTCCATGCCCGGGACCGGTTCTTCCAGATGGACCTCGGGCGAAGGATGGCGGCTGGCCGGCTTTCCGAGGTCTTCGGTGAGGATGCTCTTCCGACGGACCGCAAGATGCGGACACTGCGATTGGCCGCGACCGCAGCCCGGCAAGCGGGCGCGCTTGACGACGGCGCCCGCAAGACCCTGGAGCGGTACTCGGACGGAGTCAACGCCGCGCTGAGAGCGCACGGTCGATGGATTGCTCCAGAACTGTGGATGCTGGGCGCCGAGCCCGCAGCCTGGGGCGTCGAAGATTGTCTTTCTGTCGGGCTCCTGCTGCAACTCAACCTGACCTGGGCGATGGGGGATGAGATCACTCGATCGGTTGAAATGACCCATTTGGGACGCGAGCACGCTGCCGGCCTCTGGGGTTGGGGGTCCGACGAGCAGCGACGTTGGATCCCGCCGGTGGATCTGCCCTCCAGACCCCCCGGGGAGGAGGATGCGATTCTGCCACCGTTTGGAGGTGGTTCGAACAACTGGGCGATCGGCCCGGCGAGGACTGCGACCGGCAGGCCTCTTCTGGCAAACGACCCTCATATCGGGGTCGCGGTACCCGGCACCTGGTTTGCCGTCGGCCTCAGGGCCCCGGGAATCCGTGCCGTTGGGGCTTCGATTGCCGGTATTCCGGGAGTCTTGATCGGCCACAACAGCCGGGTCGCCTGGGGATTCACCATGTCGATGATGGACGACCAGGATTTCTTTGTATTGACCTTGGACGAGAGTCGGGACCGGGAACTGGTCGATGACAATTGGATTCCCCTGAGGACGGTCACCGAGACGATAGAGGTGCGGTGGCGCTCGGAACCCGAGACGATGAAGGTCCGAATCTCGCGACACGGTCCGGTCGTTCGCGACACATTTGACTCTACTTTGGCCCTTGCGTGGACCGCGCTCCAGGGTCCCAGTGCCGTCGATGCCTTCCTCCGTATGGTACGGGCTGACGGTGTCGAGGATGTTGCGGCTGCGTGGAGTGATGCCGCCGGACCCTCGATGAACCTGGTCGCCGCCGACGTCGAGGGGCACATTCTGCATCAGGTTGTCGGCAGACGGCCCCGCCGTGGTCGAGGCGCCGGCAGATTGCCATCGCCGGGTAGTGACAGCGCGTGGTCCTGGAAGGGTCTTGCGGAAT
>JBDLIO010000668.1:0-2432 GCA_039714865.1 Acidobacteriota bacterium
AAACTCGCAAAGCAGATGGCGGTCGAACTGGCGGAGAAATTCCAATGAGAACCCCTGATACCCAAATCGTCATGGTCGGATCCGTAGCCATCGGCGGAGGCGCCCCCATCGTCATCCAGTCGATGACCAACACCGACACCGCCAATGCCGAAGCGACGGCTCGTCAGGTCGTAGAACTGGCCGAGGCCGGCTCTGAGCTGGTGCGTATCACCGTCAATACTCCAGCGGCCGCTGCAGCCGTTCCCGAAATCCGAACGAGGATGTCCGATGCCGGGTGTTCGGCCCCCCTGATCGGCGATTTCCACTACAACGGCCACATTCTTTTGAAGCAGTATCCCCAGTGCGCCGAGATTCTGGACAAGTACCGGATCAATCCCGGAAACACCGGGCAAGGGGCTCGCAGCGACGACAACTTTTCGACCATCTGCCGCATCGCCCTGGACAACGGCAAACCCGTGCGAATCGGCGTCAACGGCGGCTCCCTGGATCAGGCGCTCGTCGTAGCCATGATGCAGGAGAACACCGACCGGGACCTTGGTCTCGACTCCGAAGAGATCCTCGAGCGATGCATGATGCAAAGCGCGCTTCAGTCAACAGAGATGGCCTTCGCCGCCGGACTGGGCCCCGAGCACGTGGTCCTCTCGTGCAAGGTCTCCGAACCGGTCGCCCTCATCCGCCTCTACCGTGATCTGGCCGAAAAGACGGATCAGCCCCTTCACCTCGGCTTGACCGAGGCCGGCATGGGTTCGAAGGGCCTGGTGTGGTCCGCCGCCGCCATGGCGCCGCTGCTGCTCGAAGGTATCGGCGATACCATCCGCGTTTCGTTGACGCCGAGGGCCGGGGGTGATCGCCGGGAAGAGGTCCGGGCGGCTTGCGAGCTGGTGCAGGGATTGAACCTGCGTTCGTTCTCGCCGACGGTCACAGCCTGCCCCGGCTGCGGTCGCACGACTTCGACCACGTTTCAGGAACTCGCCGAGCGGGTCGAAAACCACGTACGAGACCACATGCCCCAATGGCGGAAGGCCTACCCCGGCGTCGAAGACTTCAAGCTGGCCGTCATGGGCTGCATCGTCAACGGACCCGGCGAGAGCAAGGCCGCACACGTCGGAATCTCTCTTCCCGGCACCGGCGAGGAACCCAAGTGCCCTGTCTTCGTCGACGGCCGCCCCTTCACAACTCTCAAAGGCAGTTACGAGGAGTTGGCCGACCAGTTCATCGCCATCATCGAGGATTATATTGAGCGGCGATGGGGCACTGCTTGAAACTCGAAACTGGGAACTGGGAAGGCAGCTGGCAAATCCCGAGGTGCCGGAGGAGAACTGTGGACTTAGTGGGCTTGGTGGACCTAGTGGACTGTCCACCTTGTCCAGATCGTCCACTCTGTCCACTTCTATTCGAGTCGAGCCATCGGTAGCTGTTCGTTTTCTTTGCGTTTAACTTTGCGATCTTTTGGCCGGCCCTTGGAGAAGACTCTCCGTACGACCGTTCGTGGAAACACGCCCTCGTCGATCAGGCGCTTCGACTTCGCCGCCGCTCGTTCGATCGATTTCGCTTTTGCCAGCAGCCGATCGGCTGGATTCCCGGCGTCGATCCCGTGGCCGGTCAGCATTCTCCGTGGCTCGAGGGCTGCGACGCGGCGCAGGGAATCGGCCAGGAGATCCCCGATTCGATAAATACTGACCTCAAAACCCAGCATCCGAGTCCATCGGCTGTGAAGCCTGTACGCCGTGATCCCGTCACCAAGAGCCTCCACCTTGATCGAGGCCTGCTGGGACACCGCATTGAGACGGCTCAAGAATCCCTTCAACATCAACCGCCATGCTAACCCGGCGATCACAGTCCTTGCGATGACCTTTTCGACCTTTTTGACCCTTTTGACCTCTTCGACCCTTTGACCCTTCGACCGTCTACAATGAAACGATGTTCAAAACAGTACAGAACCGCGTTTGGGCGTTCGACATGGAGTGGGTTCCGGACCCCCTGGCCGGACGAATTCTGTGGCCGAAAGAGACCGCCGACGCCGAGAACGACGCGGCCGTCATGCGGGTCATGTGGGATCAGGGCGGCGCCACCGAAGAGGACCCGACGCCGTTTCTCAAGACGGCTCTCTGCAGGATCGCCTCGGTTGCCGCGGTCGAGCGTCGAATCGTGCACGGCGGGGAGATCACGCTGACCCTGATGTCTCTCCCCCACGATCCCGGCGACCCGGAGAAGGCCGCGGAGCACGCGGTGGTCGGAGATTTTCTCAACGCCCTCGGTGACCACCAGCCCCAGCTCATAGGCTACAACTCCCACTCATCGGACCTCAAGATCCTGGTGCAACGCGCAATCATCCTCGGGCTCGAGGCCGAAGGCTTCTGCCGTCGACCCAACAAACCCTGGGAGGGCATCGACTACTTCGCCCGGGGCTCCGAGGCCAATATCGACCTCAA
>JBDLIO010000669.1:0-2427 GCA_039714865.1 Acidobacteriota bacterium
ACCCCAAGATCCTTTCTGCCGGGAATCCCACCGGTGACCCAAATCGATGTTTCGGAGACGGTTGCCTCCATTGTCCGAGAGCCGGACCGTCGTCCCGTCATCGAATTGCCGCACCGAGAACCGCAAGGGGGCGTGAGGATCCAGGCCGGCCACCCCCCATCGACGCCACGCCCCGAATGCAGCAGCGCCAAGCCCCACGCCGATCACCGCCGCCACCACAACTCGCCGAGTAACGTGTTTGCTGGGAAGAAACGAGAATCCGCCACGTTCCAACGCCGCGCCGACCTCGGCTGCGGTCGGCCGATCGCCGGGTGAGGGTTCCAGCATGCGGCGAAGGAGCCGGTCGAGCCATCGGGGGCAGGCGGTCTTTGAGCTGCGAACCCCTGGCGGCCTGGCCTTTTGCCTGAGCATCAGGGTCTCGACCGCGGTGTCACCTTCGTTGGGCACATACCCCGTCAAGGCTCGGAAAAGCGTCAGTCCCAGGGCATAAATGTCTAAGGCGGCAGTCAGGTCCCCGGCCCTGGCCTGCTCGGGCGCCATGAAGGCCGGCGTTCCGACGACCATGGCGGTCTCGGTCACCGTCATGCCCTGGGCGGTCGGCCGGGCCAGGCCCATGTCACAGACCTTGGCCGGGCCGTCTGTCGCCAGCATGACGTTGCCGGGCTTGATGTCCCGATGAACCATCCCCTGGGCGTGGAGATGGGCCAGACCCGCCGCCACCCGACGACCGATGCCGACGACCTCGTGCCACGGAAGCTTCTCCCTTGCGATCAGTTCATCCCGAAGGCTCTGCCCCGGCACCAACTCCATCGAGAGAAAGAGGTGGCCACCATCCTCGTGAAGATCGAATACCGCGACGACGTTGGGATGGCCGGAACGGGCCGCCCGGACCTCCCGGCGCAGGCGCTCACAACTGCCGGCGTCTCTCAAATCCTGGCGAAGCAGCTTGACGGCGACCTTCTGCCCCACTGTGGTATCCAGGGCGGCAAAGACCGTTCCGGTGGCCCCGGAACCCAGGCGCTCCTTGATCAAAAAACGCCCAGCCAGGCGCATTCCGGGCAGCAGATCGACAACTGCCGCGGTGTCCCCAGGTCGGGGGAAATCCTCGGGGAGGACCACAGCCGTTTCTTCTTCTCTTCGTTGCACGCCTTCACTGTAGCCGATACGAATGCCATTCACGATTACTTTCCGAAGGACGCTGATGAGAATTGCTCAGCTTGGGTTTCACCTACTGGGCGTCACCATACGGGGCAGGAGCCCCGCGCTCCCGTCCTGCTTCCTGGCGTCCCGGCTTCCCAGCCTCCCGGCATTCAATCTCCAGTATGATGCCCCTTCGCGGGAGGTTGAGATGGTCCACGTAACGTCAGAAATCGGTCGCTTGCGCAAGGTTCTGGTCCACGAACCGGGGCCGGAGGTTGACCGCATGGTGCCTCCGATGATGGAGGAGTTGCTCTTTGACGACATTCTCTTCGGCGAAAGGGCCCGGGAAGAACACGGGCGTTTTCGGCGTCTGCTGCAACTGTTGGGCATTGAGGTCGTCGAGGCCCGCACCCTGCTCGAACAGACCCTGCAAAACCCCGAGGCCCGCGCCTGGCTCTGGACGATGCTCAAGCCGGAGTTTCCTCTCGACCTCCGGACCGTTCCCGAAGAGATCGACCCGTCCGAGGCGGTCACGGCGGTCGTCGAGGGTCTGGTCCATTCGGAAAACCACCAGGGCGTCGAGGTCGAGGATCTTTTTCGGATTGCCCCGCTGCCCAACTGGTGTTTCCAGCGTGACCCCCAGGTCATCGTCGGAGACGGCGTAATTGTCTCTGCAATGGCGGGGCCGGACCGCTGGCGCGGGGTCTCGTCCTCGTCGTGCTGGCTGCCCTGATCGCAGCGGGTTACAAATCGATCGTCATCAACGACGATGTCTCGCAGCTGCAGGCGCGGCCGCCCGAACTCGTGCGCCAGGAGGCATCAATTCAGGAGGCACTCGGCATCGCACAGGCCGGGACCTTCCTGCTGGTTTCGGCGCCGGCGGCCGAAGAACTTCTGCAACTGGAGGAAGACCTGCGTGGCGAACTCGGCGGCCTACGTCGGCGCGGTGCCCTGCTCCTCGTTGCAGCAGGCCGTCAGCCGCCTCGGCCTGCAGATGATCACGGAGATCGCCATGGCCGTGTCGGTGCGCGGCCGCATGTTCGGCAACCCGCGGTGCGCCGAGCTGTTGGCGGCGCTGTGGAAGCACTCGGTGCTCACGGCCTGGTTCACGAAGGAGATCGCCCGCGCGCACGGCCACAACGTCGAGGTCGCGTTCCTCTGCGGGCTTCTGCACGACGTCGGCAAGGCTGTCGATCACGAGGTCGAGGGCAGCCATGCTTCGATCGGTGCCCGCATCTGCAAGAAGTTCGGCGAGAACGAAACGGTGATCAACGCGGTCGGCGGCCA
>JBDLIO010000670.1:0-2421 GCA_039714865.1 Acidobacteriota bacterium
TCGTCGGCCTCAGCGGCAGCGTCCGGGACCGCGGCAGTATCGGCCGACGGCCTACGGCCTTGTCGGCCCCGGCGTCCCCGTGGGATAAGGCCCGGGGGGCTGGTCGGTGTCCGGTGGGTCCTCTCCTGCGTGGTGGGGGGTGATTTCACGGGGCTTGGTGCTACGACGCCTGCCCCCGCCCTGCCGGTCGGGCTCGAGAAAAAAACGCCATTCACAGTAGGTCGTCCGGCCCTCGTAGATCTTGATGCTCTCGTCACAGGAGGTCGAGTGCACGCCGACGATCGGCCCGATGATCTCGCCGTCCGGATTGCGTTGCACGCCGTCGGGCAATCCGTCCTCACGCTGCCCCCCGCCGAATGCGCCACCCCCGATTCCAGGGGTGCCGGTCGGCAACGGCGTTCCTTCTCCGAGGCCGATATTCCTGCGCCCCCCAACCTGACGTTCCTGCCCCATGAAAATAATGCCCCAGTTCTCGGAATCGGTGATCGGGTCCTTCCACTTCTTGCGGATGACTTTGGGGTCGGCTTCCCAGATCTCCTTCATGCGCATCGGGTTGCGCCCGTACTTGGCTTTGTAGATGCGAATCGCCTCGACGTACTGTTTACCGCGAAAAATCAGTTCCGCTTCTCGCTCCCGCTGCATCTGAAAAGAAACAGCTTGCACGGCAACACCCATCATGATCGACATGATGGCGATGGCTATGACCACCATCACCAGGGTGAAGCCGGCTTCCCGTGGACGGTCTTCAATCTTCATGCGTCGGTCGTCAAAACTCCGAAAATGGCGTACCGTCGAGCGCATTCCCCGGGGCCCCGGACTGTACGTCCATGATGCCCGTCCCGCCGCCGCCCACGTCGTCGTCAAAGGGCTGTAACTCCTCGACATCCTCGGCATCGGCGGCCAGCTCGATCCACGTGTCGGCCCTCCTGGTGATCGGGTCGATCGGCATGAATCGCAGGTAGCCGGCATCGACCAATTCCTGAAGGGATCCAGGGTACTCACCCCTGTCACCGAGGTACTGGTCGATCGAGGACCGTATCTGATAGAGATCTTCCTTGAGAACGGCCTCTCGAGCCCTTTTGGGAGCGTTCTGCATATTGGGCATGGCCACCGCGGCCAGGATGCCGATGATCGAAATAACGACGATCAACTCGATCAGGGTAAAACCGTTCTCACGGCGCGGGGACATTTGACGACCCATCTCACCAATCCTTGTACTCGGTCCCGTCGAGACCGATGCTCTCCGAGAGAGAATAGACGTCCCACACATTCTCTCCTCCCCAGCTATTGCTGTCCAACTCATCCTGGTAGGACTTCAGGCCCCACTCCTCATCGCGGGTCATGGGGTCCATCGGGAGCTTTCGGAGGAACTTGCGTTTGATCTCCTGGCCGACCAGTTCGACCCCCTCGGCAAGGGTTTCAAGATCCGGAGGATAGCCCTCGGACCCCAACTTGACCGGGATCATGCCCTGGTCCGACAGGCGTTTGTACTCGTCGATCGCGGTCCGCATCTGACGCAGGGCCAGGCGCAATTCCATCTCCTTGCGCCGCTTGACGGTGAATTTCGCCACCGGCATCGCCATGCTGGCCAGAATAGCCAGAAGGGCAGCGACCATGACCAGCTCGGCCAGGGTGAAACCGCGCTCACGTCGATGCCATCGATACATAAGTCTCCTCAGTCCTCGGCGCCGCCGGTGACGAAAATCGCCCCGTCGGAAGCCGAGACCGGCGCAGTCGTTCCGTCCACTCTCACAATACCGCGTGAACTGAATATCAGTGGCGCGGGTCCCGGTGTCAAGGCCCTGACAACCAGGTTCGCCAACACCTGAGGCATAACATCTCCATCGGCCACGACCAGGTCGAGCTCAATCGAACCCTGCTCGGAGTCGACCACCTGGTCAACGACACCGATGGCAGGGGGAATTTCTACGCTTTCGACGGCGATGCGCCGCGGGTCGAAAGCCAGAATCACGGGGAGCCGATAGTTGTCATAGTCCCCCGAGCCGACAATCTGGATTTGGGCTGTATCGTCGACCGCCAGCGAAATCACCGAAGGTTGCAGATTGAGCTGAACCGGCGCTGTCGCCAGGTTGATCTCGAACGGCTTGGCCGCCTCTTCGAGTCCGAAGACCTCGTCAATCACGCCTTCGTCACCGTCTCCCGCATCCAGGGCCTTGTTTCCGGGGACCAGTTCGGTCCCCCGAGGCGTCGGGGCCTGGCGCGGTTTGATGTTCTGGGGGATGCCGAATCCTCTCGGTTTGGGCTCCTTCTCCTCGCTGGATCCACGAGATGGTTTGTCTGGATCAGGCTGTCTGGTCTTTCTCGCGTCGAAGGGGCTGCGCGAACCCGATCCCGAGGCGACACGGGGACTGTTGGAACCGTAGAAGGAGATCCGACTCTCGGTTCCAACCCACAGAGGCG
>JBDLIO010000671.1:0-2421 GCA_039714865.1 Acidobacteriota bacterium
GGCGCAAATCAGGCGGGAACGGATCGGGCCCTGACCTTCTTCGCCGATCGCACTGCCTTCGAAACGGCTTTTCCCGGTCTGCCGACCGAAGATTTCTCTGCCACCTTGGTTGGTGGGGTGAGCATTGTTTCCTGTGCCGTGCCCTGGAACAGCACCACCAACAACGCATGTTTCGCACCCGGCGGCATCATGGCGGGCATCGAGCTTGATGTGAACATGGTGTCCGGTGGTGGTGAAGGTGTCGTTCTCGGCATCGGTTCTTTTGGAAACACCCATGTCTGGGTCGGACCGAATTCTTTTAACGACGATCTGGTGCTGAGATTCGACCCGGCGGTCCGGGCTGTCGGTTTTGATCTTGTCAATCCGATGACTGCGCCTCAGACCCACACCGTCGAGATTTGGGGACCTTCGGGTCCTCATGGGAACACGGCGGTCATCGATGCAGCCGGCGAGGGCAACTTCTGGGGTGTCGCCGACGATGCGGAAGGCATTTCCAGTATCGTCTTCAACAACGCAGATAGCGCAGATCATTCGGAACTGGTCTTGCTCGTCACCTTTGGCGGCGAGCCGGTTCCGGTGGAGCTGGAATCCTTCATGGTCGAGTAGGGAGAATCGGGTAACGATTTCGGAATTGAAATCGACACTTTCTGGGCGGGGTTCAACCCCGCCCTTTTTCTGTTGGGTTGAGAATGAATGCCTCTGTTTTCAGTGGTGTTTATCGGTGTTGCTATGAATCAGTGGTGATGCGCACCAGTTGCAACAGGGGCCGGTCGAGGCTTTCGGGGCCGGAGAGGTCGATGACGGCCTCGAACCACCACCGGTCGTTGCCTTCGGGGTCAAAGAGGCGCTGAAGGACCTTCCATCGCCTCTCGGATTCGCGGGTGAAGGTCGTCGTGTCGGCCATCCGTGCCTGGTGGTCAAAACGCAGGCTCTCGTAGCGCTCGAAATAGGGCGCCATGGCCTCCTCAAGGGCTTCGGCGGTCCAGCTTTGAGAACCCGGCGGGGCGCTGATTCCGGCGGCGCCCTCTTCCCAATCCCGGGTGGCCAGCGCCCGGACCAACTGGCGGCACTCGGCCCTGACGCGGCTGAAAAGGCTCTTCTGATTGTCGATCAGTTCTTCCAGGGCCAACAATCGGTGGGTTTCGTGCTCGCTCAGGCCTTCCAGGTGCATTTCGGGATGGCGCAGGCCCTCCCACTCTTCGATCAGGGAAGTGTCGATGCGCTCGATGACCGAGCGCAGCCAGCCGATAACGTCCCACACAGCCTCGGTCTTGGCCTGGTCCGGAATGTTCTGGTCCAGGGTCTTGTAGACCTGGGAGAGGTAGCGCAGGAGGATGCCTTCAGAGCGCTGCAGGGCGTAGCGCCGGGTGTATTCGCCGAAGCTCAGCCATTCCTCGAGCATTTCGCGGGCGATGGACTTTGGCGCCACCAGATCGCCGCCGACCCATGGATGTTCGCCGCGGAACCTCTCGTAGATCGCCAGCAGGTACTCCCGGCAGGGCTGCGGGTTGGTGACCTCGTCGAGGCGATTCATGCGTTCCTCGTAGGGAACACCCTCGGCCTTGAGCCTGGTGATCAGTTCGGTCTTGGCCTTGGAAACCTGTGCGCGGATGAGGACGGTGGGATCTTCCAGGACGGATTCAACCGCCGACAGGAGGTCCAGTGCGTGGTCCTCACCCTCCGGGTCCAGTCCGCCGATTGCCTCGACGAGGAAGAGCGATAAATTGTGAAACAGGGAGAAATCCACCTGGAGATCCTCGTCGGGGATGACCCACAGGTACGAACTGCCGGTGTCTCGAACCATACGAATGATGCCCAGGCGATAGAGTGAACGAACCAGTTCCGCCGCCCGTTGGATCAGGCGCTTTTTGCTCTCGGGGTCCTCGTGGCAGTCGGCAATCAGCCGGCGGATCGCCGAGAAATTACCGGCCTCGGGGTCGTTGAGGTCGGCGTCGCGCTGGATCAGGTCGAGCACCATGCCGTTGGTCAAACGGAAGCGCGAACGCAGGGCCTCGGGCGGTGAATGGATCATACGATTGAGCGTTTCTTCGGTCCAGGAGACGTCGCCGTCCCGCCGGGGTCGCTGGGGTTTCTTCTTGGTCTTTTTCCCGGCTGCGGCTTTGCGCTGGGCGATTCTTTTGGCGATTGCATCTTCGGGCGCCTGCGCGACGACCCATCCCCGGTCGTCGAATCCCTTGCGGCCGGCGCGTCCTGCGATCTGCTGGAAATCCCGGACCTTGAGGTGGCCGACCTTCTGGCCGTCGAATTTGGCCAGTTTCGTAAAGAGCACGGTGCGGATGGGGATGTTGACGCCGACTCCCAGAGTGTCGGTGCCCGAGACTACTTTGAGCATGCCCTGTTGGGCCAATTGTTCAACCTGGAGCCGGTATTTCGGCAGGAGCCCCGCATGATGGACACCGA
>JBDLIO010000672.1:0-2418 GCA_039714865.1 Acidobacteriota bacterium
TCCCCTTTGCGCCACCACTCCAGGGCTTGAAGGCCATCCGCAGATTTTCCCGTTCCAAGAGTCGAGGATGCGACGCTCTCCAGTTTCGGCCGAAAGCCCAATCGAGCCTCGAGGTCGAGCATTAAATCACAGGTGGGCATCGCTGCCAGATTTGCATCCGTATAACCCCGAAGCACCTCGTAGTCGAACCCCCTGATGTTGTAGCCGACCACCAGGTCGGCCTCCTGAAGGAGTTCGATCAGCTCTCCGATCTGCTCCTCGGTGACGGTCAGGTACTCGTCCGTGTCGTACCTGTAGGCGACCCCGATCGAAACTCCCAATCGGTGCATCTGAGTTCGGCCGCCGACGTCCTTGAAAGACCTCTGGGTTTCCAGGTCGAATACGACGACCTTTTTCCCAGCGGAAACCGTCCTCTGGGGATTGTCGTCAAACATGTTCATCTGGCCGTCCCAAATCTCCACGAATATCCTCCTTGGCCGCCGGGGCGCTGCCCGGATGAGGGCTGACCAGAACGCCGCTCTGCCCCGGCCGATCTTAACAGGAATAGATCCCGAAACCGGGAAGGGTTAGGGTTGAAGCCTTGTGCTTTTCCGTGACAGTCTCCTTGGGTCGATCTGGGTTGTGGTTTTGACCACTTCGACCTTTTTGACCTTTTCGACCCGCCGTTGTGACGGCAGGTTATACTTCCCCGGTGAGTGGCATGACAGTGATGGACACTGCCGGCATCGGGCCGGCTATCGAGGTTCCGGACTTCAACGGACCCCTGGATCTGCTTTTGCATCTCATTCGCAAGAACCGCTTTTCAATTCACGACATCCCGATTTCCAGCATTTGCGACCAGTACCATCAGCACCTCCGAGAAATGCAACGACTCGACCTCGAGTTGGCAGGGGAGTTCTTGTGGATGGCCTCCTGGCTCCTCCAGCTCAAATCGCGAACACTGCTCCCCAAGGCTTCCGCCGACGGAGGCGAAGGGGATCCGCGCCAAGAGCTTGTCGACAGGTTGCTTGAGTATCGACGCGTCAAAGAGGTTGCGGAGCGTCTCTACGATACCGACGTCGTCAGACGATGCCTCTGGGAGCCCAACATCGGCGTTGAGGACATTGGTGGAGAGCCGGAATTGGACTGGGAAGATGTCGACCTCAGGGTTCTGGCGAGAACCTACCTGGAGGTCATGGACCGTTTTGCGGCGGCCCATCCGCCACCCCTTCAGGTGATCCCCCTACGATTCAGAGTCCAGGACAAGATGCGGGAACTCTACGATACCGTTCACCAGACTCAATTGATGCCGCTGCTTCGTCATCTGGACACTCGTTCCGATCCTGAAGAGGTTGTCGCGTTAGTCGTGGCGACACTGGAGCTGGTTCGTCTGGGAGGTGTTCGGGCCGAACAGCGGCGTGTCTTTGCCGAGATCTTTTTGCGCCCGGGGCCCCTGCCCTATGACCCCGCCGCCGCATTCCATCAGGAAGCCCAGGAGGCTGCTCATGGTCACTGACGCAGTCCTGGCATTTCTCGAAGCGGCACTCTTGACCTCTCGCGGACCGGTGATGGTTCAGGGGCTGGTCGAATCGCTGGGCGACGATGCCGTCACCGTGGCAGAGGTTGAAGAGGCGCTCGAATCAATGCGGGATCAATACTCGGCGCCCGAACACGGGATTCGTTTGGAAAAGGTCGCGGGGGGGTGGCGGTACGTGACCCTTCCTGAGCTGGACGACACACTGAGAGTTTTTCATGGGCTTGCTGCCAAGCAACGGCTTTCCCAGGCAGCCCTCGAAGTCCTCTCGATCGTTGCCCATCGGCAGCCCGTGACCCTTCCGGAGATCAATTTTGTACGGGGCGCCAATTCAACCGGCGTCGTTCGAACACTGCTCGACCGTGGCCTGATACGGCTGGCCGGTCGCAAGAAAGTCGTCGGGAAACCATTTCTCTATCGAACGACAAAGGAGTTTCTGGTTCATTTTGGGTTGGACCGCATCGAGGAACTTCCCGAGCCGGAGAAGATGATCCAGGACGAGGGCTCCGAAGCTGATTGAGAATCCAGGGGTCAGTTTTTTCGGGCCTCTCTGGCAGTCGGAGGTTCAGTGACTCATACGCTGGTGGAGATTTCAAGAGACCTCTCGGCGGTCGTCGACCGGTTGTCTTTTTCGTTGCCGGTCACTCATGTCTACAATCCGCTGTCCTACGCCAGGCGGTCCCACGAAGACTACCTGGAACGTTTCGGTAGAGGCTGCAAGAGGGTTGTCTTTCTCGGCATGAACCCCGGGCCCTTCGGAATGGCTCAGACCGGCGTTCCCTTCTGGGATGTTCAAACGGTGGGGGTGTGGCTGGCAATCGACCAGCCGGTCGGGGCACCTCGAAACCTCCACCCGCGACGGCCGGTACAAGGTCTCGAGTGTGCTCGGGTCGAGGTCAGCGGCC
>JBDLIO010000673.1:0-2400 GCA_039714865.1 Acidobacteriota bacterium
TGGGATGGTCGAGACCATAGGCTTTCGGGTCCACCTCGTCCGCTCCAAGCGTTCGGTCACGGTCCAATTGAACGAGAGCCCGAAGGACCGTGCTGACCGCAGAATCGTCGGCGTCGCTTTCGATCGGGTGTGTCAGTCGCCATGCCCCGTCGAACCGGTGAAAATTGAAGGTGCCGTGAGCGTTGGTGATGTCCAGAGAAGCGACGGCCCCCTCTTCGAGTCCGCCAAAGATCCGGGCCTCATGTGCCCGGGCCTCCTCGGTCGTCAATTGGTGCCGTTCAAAAAACCAGATGAAAGCGCCCAGAACCATGACGGCGCCGGCGAGAATTACGAGACTCTTGCCCTTCATGCGTGACCTCAGTGCCGTCGGTGGCGCCACACCACGATACCGGCGGCGATCGCTGCGCCCGGCATGACGATCAGGATCAGGAGCAGGATCATCTGCATCTGGCTGCCCGTCAGGTACATGCCGCTTTGTTCGACGGCCCTCGGGGGAATGCCCAGGGCATGTTCCTGTGTTGCCAGCCAGTTGAAGGCGTTGACCGCGAGCACGCTGTTGCCGGCGTTGGAAATTTCGGTGTCCGAAAGGAAGTCCGAGTCTCCCATCACGACCAACCGGGTTCCGGCTGCATCAGGGGAGGGTTCATCGGAGGTGTCGTCATCCATTCCTTCGGGGCCTTCCGGGGTGTACTCGACGGCAAGGCCGACGGCCACCGGGCCCGGGGTGTCGGATTGGCCGGAGTCAACAGGCTCCCCGCGAATCAGTTGGCTGAGGTCGGTCTCTCCCCAACCCTCTGCGCTGGTTTCAACCAGGTTGGTGACGGTGCCGATGGGCTCGGCCACCGCTGCGACTGATCGCGCCACCATGAAGAGAACCGCAAAGCCCTCCATGCCCCCGGTGATCGGGTGGGCGCCGTAAGCGTCGAGGTACACGGCGGACAGATCATAAAAGGGCAGCTTCTTCGACGGGTCGATCACCAGATCTGCGCGGATCTCGACGTCCCAGTCGGAAAGCAGAGCCTCAAGGCGGGTCATCCGCATTCTGCCGTCCGGTTCGATCAAGGGGTCCAGGGCCACCAACAACCGACCTCCGCCCTGGAGGAAGGTGTCGATCGTGGTGATTTCGGCCTCGGTGAACGCCTGGGTGGGGCCGACGATTGCCAGCACATCAACATCATCGGGGACATGACCCGAGAGGAGACTGGCCTCGGCTGCTTCCATGTTCTCCCTCTTCAAGGCCTCGTGAAGAATGGACAGGCCCCGTGCGGAGCGGTTGGAGGCCGGCTGAAGGGACGGTTCACCGTGGCCCATGACGAAATAGACCTTGGGCACGTCGGGCGCGACCAGCGAGAGGATGGCGGCTGTGAACTGCTCCTCGCCCTTGAAGGCGCTTAAGGTAGGCTGTTGGCCGTACTGCATTCCGGAGTAGTCGAACTCGGCCATTTGATCGGAGGTGACGTATTTGGACCGGTCTCCGGCAGTGAAGACCACCGTATTGGCTACCGAGATGCCAAATTCTTCCGCAAGTTTCTGAGTCCTCAATGGTTCGCGTTCGGGGTCGATGTACTCAACCTCGATCGAGTCGGACGCGGCGTCGTAACGGTTGAGCAACTCGCGGACCTGGGGCCAGAGCCCGGAGCCCGGGGTCATGAAGACGATGATCCGAATCTCTTCGTCGATGTCACCCAGGACATTATGGCTCTTTTCGGACAGGGTGTAGAGATTTGAGGACGTCCAGTCTGCGCGGTGCCAGTGGCGGGCGCCGAGCCAATTGACCATCACGATCAGGGCAATGACGAGCACTATGGCGGCCATGGCGATCGAGGAGCGGTGAATGTCGTGGCGTCTCATGCTCACCGTCCCTTCTTCATTTCGAGGGTTCGGGTTGCGAGAAACAGAAAGAGCAGGCCGACGGACAGTTCATAGACGATGTGGCGGGTATCGACGATGCCCATGGCGTAGTCCTCCATGTGGGACCAGAGGTCCATGTGGCCCAGAGCGGCCTTGAACAGCGAGTCCGAGACCAGCAGTTGCTCGACCAGAGGGACGGCAAACAGGGCAACCAGGCCGACGAAGGCCAGAATAGCGGCAATCAGGTGATTGCTGGTCAGAGTCGAGGCGAAGGTCCCGACCCCGAGGAAGAGGAATCCAACCAGGAGCACGCCGAGATAGCCTGCGAGAACAGGTCCGAGGTCGATTTCCGAGTAGCGACGGAGGATGACGACGTAGAGGCCGGTCGGCAGCCACAAGGCGGCGTAGAACACCAGTGCGGCCAGAAATTTTCCTGTGATGATCTGACCTTCAGTCACCGGTGAGGTCAGCAGCACTTCGATGGTTCCCGTCTTTCGTTCTTCGGCAATCAGCCGCATCGTGATCACCGGTACCACGAACAGCAGGAAG
>JBDLIO010000674.1:0-2398 GCA_039714865.1 Acidobacteriota bacterium
CCTGCGCCAACGAGACCCTCGATGTGCTCCGTCTGCTCCGTGAAAAGGGCTTCGATGGTGTCATCTGCGTCACTTCGGCTTTTTACAGCGGCCAGATCGTCGAAGGAGATCCGGCATTGGTCGATCAGATCTATTTTCCACAGCCGGCATTTGACGTGACCGATGAGCGGCCGTTTGTACAACCGTTCGTCAACAGCTATCGGGAGAGCTTCGGCCAAGACCCGGACATCTATGCTGCCCACGCCTTTGACGCGATGCGGGTTGCCCTGGCGACCGTCGGGCTGACCGAAATCTTCGAGACACCTGAGATCCGCAAGACGTTGCAGTTCAAACTCGACGAATACCCCGGAGTGACCGGCGTTATCCAGTTCAACGATTACGGCGACGTCCACCGCAACCCGATCATGTTCATCGTCAAGGACGGCAGAGTCCAGAACTACGAGCGATACGTCGAGGCGGAAAAAAAGAAGATCCGCGACAAAATCCGGAGACTCTTGATCAACGGTTAGGCCGTTGGAGGGTCTGTGGCCAGGGTTCGCATCGAAAGCATCGGCTGCCGGCTGAACATCGGCGAAATGGAGGCCTTGGCAACGACCCTCGCGGGCCGGGGACACCGGATGGTCACAGCAGGTGAGGCCGCCGAACTCTGTGTTTTCAACACATGTACCGTCACCGCAATGGCATCACGAAAATCCAGACAGATACTTCGCCAACTGCGTCGCGCCAACCCGGGCGCCGTGATGGTGGCCACCGGATGCTACGCAGAAATGGCGCCCGATACCGTGTCGGCCCTTGGCATGGATCTGGTCGTCGGCAATCACGACAAGGACCGTCTGGCTGAGATTCTGGAAGACAGTGGACTGTTGGCGAACGATGAAACCAACTCACGAGCACTCGACCAGCCCAAGGCCGGTCCGGATCCCCACCGCAGAACCCGCGCCTTCCTGAAGGTCCAGGACGGATGTGACAACGCCTGTGCCTATTGCGTCGTCACCATCGCCCGTGGCCCAGGCCGCAGCCGGCCGCCTCGTGTGGTGATCGACGATATCTCCCGTCTCCTCGAAGCCGGATACCGGGAGATCATTCTCTCCGGGGTACATCTGGGGTCCTACGGCCATGATTCCGGTGACCGGCATGGGCTCAAGAGTCTCGTTGAGAGCATTCTCGACCTTGGTGCGGTCCCCCGTTTGAGACTCTCGTCGCTCGAGCCGTGGGATCTATCGCCGGACTTCTTCGATTTGTTCACCGACCCACACCTGATGCCGCACCTCCATCTGCCGCTGCAAAGCGGTTGCGATGCCACCCTCAGACGAATGGCGCGAAAGACTACACAGGAGGACTACTCGGCCCTGGTGGCAGACGCCCGGAAGAGGGTGCCTGATATCTCGATTTCCACGGACCTCATGGTCGGGTTCCCTGGTGAAACCGATGCCGAGTTCAAGCAGAGTCTTGCTTATGTCAAGGCCATGGAGTTTTCCCATCTGCACATCTTCAGGTACTCAATCCGCGAGGGCACCCCGGCAGCAACGATGGATCATCAAGTCCCGGGCCCCGTCGCCACCGAAAGAAGTCGTCAATTTCACGGTCTGAGTGCGGAGGCTGAAGCACGCTTCGCCCGCCGTTTCGAGGGGAGAGAGCTCGATGTACTGTGGGAGACCGCCGAAGACTACGGCCCGGGACTGCGCTGGAGCGGTCTGACACCCCATGCCCTCCGCGCGGTAACCGAGACACCCTCCGGTGCTGATCTGTTCAATACAATCGCGCCGACCCGAATCCTCCAGGCCATTCCCGGCGGCGTGCTCGGCCGGGTGGACGGGGTCAGTCTACCGGAATCTCCGTGAGAGCACCTGGAAACCCGCAAACAAAAGAAGGCCGCAGCAACCGATCCCGTACCACAATACCGACGGCCCGAGACGTTGGTAGATCGCGCTGCCGATGAGAGGCGAGACGACAAAGGCCGTCGCGAAGGAAAGCGTATAGGCGCCCATGTAGCGGCCCGCCGCTGGTCTCCCCGCCCGGGCCGCAACCACCGCGTTGACCATCGGGAGGTTGAGCATTTCTCCCAGGCTCCACACAAGACGCGGACGACCGGAAAAGGCCTCGCGATAGGTGGTTATGATTGTGTGGATCAACTTCATCCGGATCAGGCCTACGATCAGTCTTGGGACTGCGCCAGACCGTGGAGGCTCTCACCGACCAGCCGCCAGGTCGTCCACTCATCCTGGGCCTCGGCGCCGAGACGCTGATAAAAACCGATTGCCGGTTCATTCCAATCCAGCACGGCCCACTCCAGGCGACCGCAATCCCGCTCAAAGGTGAGGGTCGCGAAGTGTGACAGCAAGGCTCGGCCGATGCCGCGGCCCCTGAATACCGGCATTAGGAAGAGATCTGCGAGCCA
>JBDLIO010000675.1:0-2388 GCA_039714865.1 Acidobacteriota bacterium
GAGATCCAGGGTCATGCGCCGGGGCGGGGCCAGGCGCAGGGCCTCGTCGGCACCGGAAGAACGCATGTTGGTCAGTTTCTTTTCGCGGGTGACGTTGACGTCGAGGTCGCCGGAACGGGCGCTCTCGCCGACGATCATGCCCTCGTAGACTTCAGTGCCCGAGGGCAGGAAGAGGGTGCCGCGCGGCTCGAGGTGGAAAAGAGCATAGGGTGTCGTCTTGCCCATTCGGTCGGAGATCAGGGTGCCGGTGGGCCGGCCGCCGATTGGACCCTGCCAGGGCGCCCAACCGTCGAAGAGATGGTTGAGGATGCCGGTGCCCCGGGTGTCGGTGAGAAATTCCGAGCGAAAGCCGATCAGCGCCCGAGAGGGGACCCGGAACTCGATCCGAACCCGCCCGTGTCCGGGATTGTGCATCTCGGTCATCACGCCCTTGCGACCTCCCAGTTTCTGGGTGATCACGCCGACGTACTCGTCCGGGCAGTCAACCTGTACCAGCTCCATCGGCTCGTGCTTTTGACCGTCGATCTCCCGGGTGACGACCTCGGGTTTGGAGACCGACAACTCGAAGCCTTCGCGCCGCATGGTCTCGATCAAAATTGCCAGTTGCAGTTCTCCGCGGCCCATCACCTTGAACGAATCGGTACCTGAGACTTCCAGACGCATGGCAACGTTGTGGAGCATCTCCTTTTCCAGCCGTGCCAGGATCTGCCGGGCCGTGACCTTCGTGCCTTCCTTGCCTCCGAAGGGGGAGGTGTTGGCTGAAAAGACCATCGACATTGTCGGCTCGTCGACTGCGATTCGCTTGAGGGGCCGAGGGTTGTCAAGATCGACCAGGCTGTCGCCGATCGAGACCTCTTCGAGGCCTGAAATCGTCACGATGTCTCCTGCAATCGCCTCTTCGACTTCTTGGCGCTTGAGACCCTCCTGGGAAAAGACCGTGCCGATCTTGGCGGACACAACGCCTTCTTCCCGTGCCTGTCCGACAATGCTGTTGGCACAGATTGTTCCATTAACGATACGGCCCACTGCCAACCGGCCCAGGTAGTCCGACCATGCGAGGTTGGTCACCAGCATCTGCAACGGGGCAGAAGGGCTGCCTTCGGGCTCCGGCAAATTGGTGACGATTTCTTCAAACAGTGGTTTGAGGTCGCCGAATTCGCCGTCGAATCCGAGGCGGCAAAGTCCTTTGCGAGCGTCGGTACAGAAGACCGGAAAGTCCAACTGCTCATCGGTGGCCTCCAGGTCAATGAACAGATCGTAGACCTCGTCGAGCACCTCCTCGGGTCTGGCGTCATCACGGTCGATCTTGTTGATCACAAGAATCGGAGGCAGGCCCAACTGCAGGGCCTTGGCCAGGACGAAACGTGTTTGGGGCAGGGGTCCCTCGGCGGCATCGACCAACAAAAGAACGCCATCGACCATCTGCAGCGTCCGTTCGACCTCGCCGCCGAAATCGGCGTGGCCGGGGGTGTCGACAATGTTGATCTTGACGTCCCCGAAGCGGACCGCGGTGTTCTTGGCCAGGATGGTGATGCCGCGTTCGCGCTCGATGTCGCCTGAATCCATGACGCGTTCGGCGACCCGTTCGTGAGAGCCGAAGGTGCCGCTTTGCCAGAGCATCGCGTCGACCAGCGTGGTCTTCCCATGGTCGACGTGGGCAATGATGGCGATGTTTCGGAATTGTTCTTTTGACATGATGATCTCCAATGCCCACGGATGCGGGCGCGCTGTTGTAGCACTGGAGAGACCTGGTGTCAAAGAGGCCGGGACGCTGGAAGGCTGGGAATCAGCATCCTGGACAGGGACCGGGTCAGCAGACAGCGCCAGCTTCAGTTGGAAAAACATGCCAGAAAGAGGGCCACTGTCTGTCACTGTTGCTGGTCTTCTCGTTGCACCATAAGCTCTCGACCGCCTTGATGGAGCGCGGACCTCCAGGTCCGCAACAGCACCCCCTGGCCCAGTCGAAGCCTCGCTACTGACACGATCCATCGGCACAATGCGGATGGACGTCCGCGCTCCGAAAAGAGGAGAAAGGGACACTCATCTTTTTTCCATCTTTTTTCGCGGCAGGCCGCCACCCAAGGGCAGGACAACCGATCACCCTTTCGGGTTGATCAAACGTCAGGTCATGGCCGGCTGGCCCTTGACCACGGGTGGGCCACCAGCTACTCCAACTCCCTCATGAACGAAACGTAGGAACCATGACGGCGTTCAAAGAGCGCCATCGCCACCAGGACCCTGCCGGCTAAACCTGCACCTGACACGGTCCCTGTTTCTGAACCTGAATCTGTCCCGGTCCCTGGACCTGCGCCTGCCCCGGCCCCCTGATTCCAAACCCAACCTTCGGTGCTTGATATTCGTATTCAGTGGCATGAGACGATTTGCCGG
>JBDLIO010000676.1:0-2377 GCA_039714865.1 Acidobacteriota bacterium
TGGTCCATATGACCGAAGATGTTCCCGTCACCCATGATCGACGCCTGCACGTGGCAATCGATGCAGTTCAAGCCGCGTTCATGGTGAATATCCGGCGGGTTGGCCTCGGTGTCGGTCAGGTGATAGTTCTCGTTGAAGCGCACATCGGTCGTGCCGGCAACGCCCGGGCCCGACGGCAACCGTGGCGGCATCTGGGCCCGTCCGGTGAAGCTCAGACCGATCCTGGCGCCGCGGTGGTGGCAGTGCAGGCACTGCGACGTCCCAACGGCCTTGGTGATCGTATGGACCATCGGGTGACCCTGTTCGTCGTGATCGATCGAGGCGTCGGCGCTTTGGGACCTCCCCTCGTCCGAATAGACCATGTGACAGGCCACGCACCCGTCGGCCCGGTAGGTACCGTCCTTGTCCACGGCGCCCCGGTAGCCTTTGCCGCGCGACCACAGATGACACCGGGCGCAGGCCTGAGCCGGTACTGCGGCGAAGTGGGTCGCAAAATTCTGGGGGTCAGCGCTGGGGTCGTAGGTGATCAGATCTTCGAGACTGGCCACCGCCCCTTCGTCGACCGGGACATCCCCATCGGTGTCTTCAACCGCAAAGGTCCCATAGATCGGGGTCTTGGTATCAACCACGCCGTTGGCGTAGAGACCTCCTGCGTAGTGGCCCGCAGCCGTCGCCATCAAGGCCTTGGGCACCCGTTGCATCTGTTCGAAATGGCACAGGCAAACGTCATCGACAATCCTCAGATTCGTTGGATTGACGAATCGCTGGTAGTCCAGATCGTAGTCAAGCGGCAACGTCGTGGCATCGTTGATCACCGGCATGGTCGGCTGAACGTGGGCCTCATCCATCGTCGTCGCATCCCGGTCGCCCTGGTGGCACCATGTGCAGTCCAGGTCGAATCCCATTCGCTCCGTGCCGTTCTCGAGTTGGAAGTGGCAGGTCCGGCACTGGCTGCCCTGATCGGGTTCCAACGCCTGCGGGAGGATCTCCTGCACATGCGGGTCGTTGATGCAGGTTTCGCCTTCAAGATGCACCTTGGACCCGTGTTCCGGCAGTATCTGACTCCCTCCATCGGCGGCGCCGACAATTGGCGCCGCCAGAACCCCCGAGATCAAAACAAAAACGATCGAACGGCAGGCACGAAAAAGGTGGCAGAATTTCATCTCTCGACCCTAGCACCGCAACCCGCGCCTCTTGGAAAATGAGTCTCAACTTTTTTATTAACGACGCCTGGAGCGTCTGCCCGCGCATCAGTCTCATACTTGAATGACACGCGGCGCCGCTTATGCCGGTGATGGAGTGATCCTGGGCACAGCGCGGGCGGTCGACAAGAGGCACCCTGTTGAGGAGGTACCTCATGCTAACGGATTTCATATTTCATAAAGCCCGACTCGGATGCGCCGTGGCACTCGTCTGGCTCGTGGCGGGAAGCGTCGCAGCTGCCTCTTTCGGAACGCCCGGTGGCACATCACGGCCGGAGATCGTCGTCGCCGACGAGGCCTGCGCCTGCCCCTCGGCGGCCGGGACCTTCGTCGTACTCTTCGACCCGGAGCGCGGCGTGCTGCTGCTTTCGGGGGCGCCGTTTCCTGGCGGACACGAGGTGGGCGAAGCGACCGGCGCCGCATTCGACGTGCCCGGCGCCCGGCCGTGGACGCTCGACCGGGCGGGCGGCGGCGCCGGTCCGGCACGGCTGTGGGCGGCCCGCTACACCACCCGACTCGGCAAGGACCGCGGCTGCGTCGGCTTTGACAAGCAGCAATTCTCGGCCGAGGGCGACCTCTTCACCTACGCCCGCTGGCTGATCGAGAAGATCTACCTCGAGCTTCCGGCCGAGGAACGGCGGCGATGGCCGGGCTTCAGGCTGTCCGATCGCCAGGTCGAGCTGCGGGTCGAGCGGGAGGGCTTCGGCCCGATCCGGTTGCAAGGCAAGGAGGGCGCAACCCTCGCATGCCGGTTCCCGGACAGCGAGCGCCTCCTGCTGTTCATGCCGTTCGTGCTCGACGCAGCGACGGGACGGGTGGCGGTCAAGGTCGGTTACAGCGACCGCCCCTACTGGGAGAAAGGCGAGAAGCCGTCGCTCGGCTTCGTGGTCACCGCACCGACCGCGCCGGCAACGCTCGCCGAGCCGCCGCTGGTGATCACAGTCGAGGGGGTTGGGGCCCCAGATCAACAGTCGAGCCCGTAGTTCTCCAGAACGGCGCCACTGATCGAGTTGTGAGGTTGTCATCAGCGGCACCCATGGATCGCCCTGGGGTCGGCTTTCGTGTACCCTGGGCCGATGACGCAACAAGCGGAAAGAAAGCCGATTTTGAAACAGGGGCCGTCCACTCAGTGGGAACGCGCGGTCGTGCACACGGCGAGAATCTTCGCCATCGTG
>JBDLIO010000677.1:0-2374 GCA_039714865.1 Acidobacteriota bacterium
AGTTTCTTTTCGAGTTCGGCGTATCGGTTTCGGTCGCGATTCTGGTCTCCCTCTTCGTCGCTCTGACCCTGACGCCGATGCTGTGCTCGCGAATGCTCAAGGTGAGGCGGAAGCACGGTCTGTTGTACGAGCTCCTGGAGGATGCTTTCGGGTGGCTGGAAAACCTCTACGCCCGATGGTTGGCCGTGGTCCTGCGTCACAAGTTGCTGACCCTGGGCGGAGCGACGGTTGTTCTTGTCGCCGCCCTCTTCATTCTCGTGCCACTGATCGGAGGGGAGTTCGCTCCCGCCGAGGACATGTCGATGTTCATGATCGTCGTCGAGGGTCCCGTAGGCATCTCCCTGCCCGCCATGGACCGGGCGATGCAGGCAGTCGAGCGCATCGTGCTGGCCCAGCCGGAGGTTCGGTCAGGTTTCTCGGCCGTCGATCTCGAAGAACGCGGCCAGGTCAACTCCGGCATCATGTTCTGTCGAATGATCAAGCCCGACCAACGAGAGCTGTCACAGGCCGAAATCGTCTCCCAACTGCGGAAGAAGCTGACCGCCGTCACCTCCGTCACGGCCCGGGTCGTCGAGTTCAGTTTCTATAACGTCAGTTCCGAAGGCGCCGAATGGGCCCTTTCCTACTCGATCCGCGGCCCGGAACTGGATGAGTTGGACCGTATCGGCCGAAACGTCGTGCAACGCCTTCAGGCAACTGACGGTTTCGTTGATATCGACACCAATCTTGATCTGGAGCAACCCCAACTCTTTGTCAACGTTGATCGCGAACGGGCCCACGACCTCGGCCTGGATGCCGCAACGATCTTCGAAACGGTCTATGCCCTGATCGCGGGGCGGGAAGTCGGTTCCTTCACGTCTGAAGGCAAAAGGTACGACGTGCGCATCAAGGTCTTGCCCTCCCAGGCCGAAAAGCCCGAGGACATCGGTGCGTTGATGGTGCGTACACCTTCGGGAGCCATGGTCCGCCTCGATAGTGTGGTCTCGATCTCCAACGGCGTCGGCCCGATCGCCATCACCCGCACCGACCGTCAGCGCTCCCTGCTGTTGACAGCCAATCTCGAAGGGCTGGCCCTCGACCGGGCAATGGAAATTACCGACGGCATCCTGGCCGAAGAACTGCCGGAAGGGTATCGGGCCAAGACTTCCGGACAGGCGGAGGAATTCGCACAGACCGGCCAGGCACTGATCTTCGCCCTGGGGCTGGCGATTTTGATCGTCTACATGCTCCTGGCCAGCCAGTTCGACTCGATGCTCCACCCCTTCACCATCATGTTCGCCCTGCCCCCGGCGATGGTCGGCGCCCTGCTGGCTCTGTGGATCACCGGCGACACGCTGAACATCATGTCGATCATCGGCATCATCCTGCTCTTCGGCCTGGTGACCAAGAACTCCATTCTGCTGGTCGACCTGACCATCCAGAAACAGGAGACGGGTCTCGACCGGGAGTCCGCCCTGATGGAGGCCTGTCCCATCCGGCTCCGGCCGATTCTGATGACCGCCGTTTCGATGATCTTCGGCGTCTTGCCCGTCGCCCTGGCCCTGGGAGAAGGCGGCGAGGCCCGTGCGCCCATGGCCATCGCCACCGCCGGCGGCATGACGACCTCGACGCTTTTGACCCTCTTTGTCGTGCCCTGCGTCTATGCCTACATGGACCAGGCGACGTCATGGATGAGGCGAGGGCGGGACAAGGCCTCCCGAAGCGCCGAGGTGGTGGAGGAAGAGGCTGAGAGCTGAAGCTGCCGGTGGTAGCCGCTTTTTCTGAGCCCACCACCCACCCCAATCCCGAGAGCGTCCCTTCTCCGACGGGACGTGCCGTCCTTGACGTTTTCCTGGGGCACTCTCCCGAATTGGATATCGCTGCGGACAACGTCAAGGGGGACAATCCACGGCGAGCGCCTCAGCGACCGAGTCTCGGCCAACGCCGTAGGCCGCCGAGGTCTTTCCCCTCAAGGGGCGAGTTCGAGCCGATACCTGCCATGCCGCCCCTTGAGGGAAAGGCCGAGCGGGGGTGCCGAAAGGCGGCCCCGAAGGCCAGGTTTGGCATTCAGGATCAGGGACAGTGGGCAGCGTCCGAAATCAGCGGCAGAGGACAGGGGCAGCAATCAGCGTCAGATGGCAGCGCCAGTAAGCAGCCACAGGTACCGCGACCGGGGCGGCGCCGGTGTCCTTGTGAGCCCGCCATGATTTTCTCCGTGTTGTTCATGAGATTGAGGGCTGATAGCTGGTGGAACAATCTGTGTCAAGAACAGGCCTGAAGGTCGCTTCGCGATCCCTGACACAGATTGTTCCACCAGCTCTCGGGGGTGCATGAACAACACGGAGGAAATCATGTCTTACGTGCTCCCCAGCAACACGCTCGTCGTCCACTCGAA
>JBDLIO010000678.1:0-2371 GCA_039714865.1 Acidobacteriota bacterium
TGCCACCGCCCGAACGACCGCCCCGAATGTTGCCGGTCCATGGGAAGCGACTGCCCTTGTTCAATGGCGCCGGGCCGAAAGTCTCAACGTCCGGGGCCTCGATCCCGCCGCAGCTCTCGCCTCCGCTGATCAGGCTGCACGAAAAGCGATAGAGCTGTCGCCTCAAAGCGCCGAGGGCCATCACGCCCTGGGAGGAAGCCTGATGGTTGCGGCTCTCAACTCGGCCGCCCACGGCGGCGATCCCGAGTTGTTGTTGGCCCAGGCCATTGACCATCTCGAGCGTGCTGCCACCATCGAGGATGGAAACCCGGTCATCGCCGACGACCTTGGTTTTGCCTACGATCGGAGAGCCCGGTACCACCTCGGCTTGGGGCTCGACCCACGAGACGACCTCGAGAAAGCACTGACCCAATACGAGCAGGCCCTGGTTCTCAGCCCCGGCTACGCCAACGCCCATAACAACTCGGGGATTGCCTACCTGCGACGGGCCCTGTGGGAACACCGCTCGGGCCTCGACCCTGTGCCGGCCCTCGATTTGGCCGAATCCACATTCAGGCAAGCCCTGGACATCAATCCACGGTACGCCTATGCCTGGATCAACCTCGGCACGTGCCTGCGAATCCGTGCCCAGGCCTTGTTGACACAGGGTACCGACCCCGAACCGATCCTGGCTCGCGGACGGCAGGCTTTTGACACCGGCATCCCGATCAATCCGACGCTTGCCTATGCCCACAAGGAAAGGGCCATCCTCGAGTTGGTGGCCGCCCAGGCAGCGATCGACCAGGGCAAGGCGTCTCGAGATTCGCTGACCCGCGCTGCCGCTGCAATCCGGGTGGCACTCGATGGCAACCCCTCGAGCTCCGACGCCTGGCAGACTTCCGCCGAGGTACATCGGCTGAAAGCAACCGCCTTGAGGAACACAGGATCACCGGCCCGTCGCGAAGTGGCCCGCGGCCTGGCGGAGGCCGAACGCGCCCTGGAACTCAACCCTGCCTCATGGCAAGCGATGATCACCAGCGCCGCTCTTCACTTGCTCAGGCAACCCAGGGCCACAGCCGAAGCGTGCGAACTCCTGGATGCGGCCGTGAGTGCCAATCCCCTGGCCAAGCACGATGCCGCGCCATTGCGACGAGAGTGTGAGGGGGATCAGTAGGATGGATCACAGGACTCTCGAACAAAGGGCCAGAGCCTTCGAGCACGTCTTCGACGCGATCGTCGTCACAGACCTCGGCGGCATCATCACCGATTGGAATATCGGCGCGGAGAACCTGTACGGATGGTCTCGCGAAGAAGCCATCGGCCAACCGGTCAGCATCCTGCATGTCAAGGACGAGCCTGATCGGACGGCCGAAGTCCTCAGCGCAGTTGAAAAGCACGGCAAGTGGACTGGTGAGATCAGAATGCTGCATCGTGATGGTTCGATTGGGTGGATCGAAAGCGTCGTCGTGCCTCTTCTGGACGATGAAGGACAACCCTGCGGCGCCCTCGGCATCAATCGAGATATCACTCGGCGGGTGCAAAACGAAGAAGAGCTGGTCCGCCTGGCAACCACCGACCCTCTGACAGGGCTGCCGAACCGTGGCCTGCTGCTCGATCGACTCGAGAGGACCCTTCGCCGAGCCGGGCGCCAACTTCACAGCTTCGCACTCCTTTTCATCGATCTCGACGACTTCAAGGACATCAACGACCGTTGCGGACATCTCGCCGGCGACCAGGTACTCAAAGAGGTTGCACACGACCTGGCTGCTGCGCTCCGCGACTCGGACACTGTCGCCAGAATCGGGGGCGATGAGTTCGCGGTGCTGATCGAGGATTGTTCAGGCATCAACGACGCCCGTGATGTCGCCACAAAGGCCCTCAAGGCCGTCAAACGGTCCGTCGAAATCAACAGCACCCCGTATCGGATTACGGCCAGTATCGGGGTCGCGGTCTACCCCGCGCACGGCCACGATGTTTCGGCCCTCCTCGGTCACGCCGACGAGCATCCGCCGCAGCAGGGCGGCGACGTCGGGGCGGATCACGCGGCGACCCTCGGGCGGGAAGCGTTGGACCTCCTCGCCGGCGGCGGGAAAGGGGGCGTGATCTGGTACCGCAACGTCGGGACGCGTCGCCGCGCGGAGCTCGCTCCGGCGCGCCCGATCGAGGTCGCCTGGCCGGGCGTTCCCCCGAAGCCCGCCTGGAACTGGTGGGAGCCACGCGGCCGCCAGCTCGTCACACAGTGGCGCACGACCCCGTACGTGGTGGATTTCGACGGCGACGGGCTGAACGACCTGGTGATGCTCGACCACGAAGGGTTCCTGGCGCTCTTCCCGCGTCGGCGGACTCCGAGCGGGCTCGATCTCCTTCCGGGGCGGCGTGTCTTCGTCGGGGC
>JBDLIO010000679.1:0-2369 GCA_039714865.1 Acidobacteriota bacterium
CCCAACCGACCTCGCCCGCGAGCTCTTCGGCCTCGCGTAGCACCCCGGCTGACACTCGGACCAGAGTGCGGGTGGGCTTGAGTCCCGCCAACAGCAGCTCGGCCCGGCCATCGCGGATCCACGAACCCGTCTCGAGGGCGAGCACCGCGCGAAGATCGTCCTCGGCGAGGTAACCCCGGGACTGCTGCAGCGCCTGGAGTTCCTGGATCGTCCCGGCGAGCGCCACCGTCTGTTCGGACGCCTGGACCGTCGTGCTCGCCTGCTGCTGGAGGAGAGCGTTGTAGTCGGCGACGGCGCTCGAAGCGTCCTGCCCCACGGCGGCAACCCGGGCCACTTCGTCGGCGGCGAAAGAGTCGGCGATCGATACCACGGGATGCCCGGCCCGGATAACCCCGAGGTAGGCTGCGACGCATTCTGGGGTCATCGGCATGTAGAGTGCGACTCCGGCATTCGGCTCCAAGCCCAGGGCCTTGATGCCGTTGGCTACTCGATCAACCAGGGCCTGCAATTGAGCGGAGGACATCGTGCGAAGCCCGGTCCACCCTTCCCGGGCCGAGACAATCGCCTGTTTTTCGGGCTCGGCGGTGAAACAGGCGGCGGTGATGTCCAGGGTCGCGCCGCTCAACCAGCCGGGCAGCGTGGGATCGTCGCAAGCCAGGATTTCAGAGGGTGGTGTGGCGAAGGGAATGTTCAATCGTTCGATGACCATGGACCAGAATTGTCGCTTTCGGGACACGGACCAGCGGTGGAGCTCTTCGAAGAGCGGGATGCCGCGCTCTGCGGCCAGGCGGCCGATGTTCGACGAGGCGATGGCGGCAGTGTCCGGAATCCAGGCGGGCAGTGGACCCTGAGCCTCCGGGCGTTTGGCGGAGATCAACTCGAACCGTTGCCACTGTTCTGAAAATGGGGGTGGGCCGGGTTGCCGAACCACCTCGTCGACGTAGCTCAGCCACTCCTGTAGGTGTAGATCATCTTCGAGCATGGGACCTCCACCGGAGCCAACAAAGAGACGTTTGATTGGATTTCAGGGGAGGTCCCGGCTCAGCTGAAGGACCTCAGGTTGCATCGTCGTCCATTGCCCAGAAAAAGGTCGATCGGTTGAAGTCGATGAACTCCTCCTGAAAGGCCTGAATCTGCGAGAGACCCTCCTGGAAACCAGGATCCTCCGCAAGTTGACGGAGCTGACCGGCACTGTCGAAATAGCCCTCGACCATGGCGTCGTACGGTGGGCGTGTCCCCCGGTCCACCATGACGCGGAGGTTGTCCTCGACGGCCAGGGCAGTGCTGAAGTCGACTCGAGTTGACCCATAGCTCTTGAGAAAGCCATCAACGAGCGTGCGGTACTCACCCCAGTATTGACGGAATTCGTAGAGTTCGATATCCGGTTGGCCTTTGATGCACTGAACGAATTTGAGCATGGGGCCTCCTGTTCCAAACGGTCAGAATGAAAAGATCACCCGAGCGGTGTAATTGGAATAGGACATGGAACCGCCCAGCCGGTCCATCTCGATGTCGAAGTCGTTATACATCGCTTCAAATTTGAACCGTGTAATGGAGACGCCGACTCCGGCGCTCCATGACAGCGAGCCGTCGGAGTCCTTAAGGTCCGGAATCCTGGCGCTGACGTCGGCGTAGCCCACTCGGGCCATGACGAACACCGGACCAAGGATATGCAGTCGCCCGATGCCGTAGACCAGGTGGTATTCGATGTCGGATACGGCGCCGTTGGTATCTCGTGGAAATCCGTACTCGTAGCCGACGCCGAGTTTGACGATCGGTACCTCGAACATCAGTTCCAGCCCAAGGCTGAAGGCTTCGTCGGTGTCGAGTTCAAGATCTGCGATGTTTCCGGAGAACTGGGCGCCGGCGGTGATGCCGAGGTCAAAACCCAAGGCGCCTACAGGCGTGACAGCGGCACAGAGAATGAGGATCAGGGCGGATGGGATCACGAGGCGCATCGGCAACTCCTTTTGGCTTCCTTCGAGAATACCATGAGGTTCTGGAGAAAAAGGCCGAGTATGCAGGGGAGAGGGGTCGCCGAAAAACAAAACCCCCACCGGAACCGGTGGGGGTTGGATGTGTCATCGGTGGGTGTCGATCAGGCAATCGACTGATAATGCTCCATCAAGATCTTGGCGACCTCGGGTCGCGCGAATTCCTCCGGCAGGGCTTCACCGTTCGAGAGCATGTCCCGGACCTTGGTCCCCGAAAGGAAGACGAAGTCCTGGGGCGTGTGGCCCTCGGGGGCTTCGTTCATCATGATCACCTTGCCGAGCATGGTCGAAAAGGCCGTGTGATCGGCCTCGAAGATCGAGAGTTCGAGCGCCCCTTCGGGAACCTGGTCGCGGAAGATCGCCTGTGCGTCGAAG
>JBDLIO010000680.1:0-2359 GCA_039714865.1 Acidobacteriota bacterium
AGACGGAAGCTCGTATGGCCGATCGCGTTCGAACGGCCCGCTCCCTCAACGTTACGGCGGAGGGTGACCATAGGCGCGATGTCGTCTCCTGTGTAGCCGAACTGGCCGCAGATGTACTCTCTCTGCTGCTCGCTGAGCATCGGGTTGTCGCAGTTGATGGTGCCTGTCACGCCGAAATCCCCGGAGGGGGCGATCTGGGCATCCGTGGAGTCGTCCATGAACATGAGTTCCATGTAGCCCTCGGCAAGCTCGTTGAACTCGTAGTTCAAGAACGCGCCGGCGCTCCATCGCTCGTCAGGACGTTGGATGTGGTTGTAGCCGGCGTAGTTGAAACGGTAACCGTCCCAGGGCACCATATTCCCGGAAGTCGGGTCGACCATGGCATAGCTGCCATCGTCGAGGATGAAGGTACCGCGGTCGGTCGTCGCCGAGCCGCCGCACAGCGGACCGTCTTCCGTCGCCCACGCTGAGCAGGTCAGGTAGTCACGCATTCCTTTGGTGACTGCATCCAGCTTGCGGAAACCGACATAAGCGGACGCGTAGCCCTTGCCGTCGGCAAACTTGCCGCCGAAGGCGAGGTTGAGGTTGATGCCGTCACCGTCGGTCACACTGCCCGTCGGGTAGTCGAAACCCCGGACGTCGTTCATCTCCTGCGCCAGGGTGTTGTTGTTGTCGTGCTGATAGAAGCTGTACTGAATGTCGCCCTTCATGCCTTCGAAATCGGTGTCGAGGATGAAGTTGACGACACCCGCGACAGCGTCGGCACCGTATACCGAAGAGGCGCCGCCGGTGAGAACGTCAATTCTCTTCACCATGAAGCCCGGGATGAAGTTGAGGTCAGCAGCGTATTGACCCCTCGCGGAGCCGGGCGCCGTGCGCCGGCCGTTGATCAGAACCAGGGTGCGGTTTGACCCCAGGAGCCGCAGATCCACCGACGCCGCACCGGTGGCGCCGTTGGCCCAGGTCGAGTTCTGCCCGGCGAAAGCCTGCGGCAGCTGCGCAATCAGGTCTTCGATGCGGTTGACACCCGAGTACGCGATCTCCTCGGGGCCCATGACGGTCACGGGGCTCAGGGCCTCGAGAGTCGGACGAGGAATGAGAGTTCCGGTCACGGTGATCTCTCCCTCAAAAGACTCTTCGGCAGCCTGCTCGATCGTCTCCTCGGTGCGGGCATCGGCCTCCTGTGCCATGACAGCCTGCGCAAAGCCGACCATCATGACTGCGGCGAACACACCCAACGGTGCCCGAATGATCAGGGATTTCTTGCACATACAGAACTCCCCCTTCTCCTCTCGAGAAATGTATTGCCACGCATGAAGTTGCGCGGCGCCTTCGCTGCAAGGCCAAGGTTGTTCACCATGTCGGCACCGTTTCCCAGCCGGGGAACGGCCCAATCTCGATCTTCCAGCCGGTGGAGGACTCGGCGTCGCGGACGACGCGGAGGTTGGTGAGGGAGTGGAGCTTGTTGATGAGCTCATCGTGCGGCAGGGTCTGGAGCGGCGGTCTGTCGAGGTCGGGCATGGGCCAGAGGCGGAGGGTTTTGTCCTCGCCCGACGAGGCGATCCATCTGTTGTCCGGTGAGATCGCGATCCCAACGACCGGCCCCACGTGACCGGCGAGCAGGTGCACGGGGCCGCCGTGGGTTCGGCCGACCTGGATCGAGCCGTCCGGTTCCCCTGACACCCAGGCCGTTCCGTCGGGACTCAGCCGCAGCGATCCCGTCCCCGGCGACCCCGTCCCGGGGACCGCCAGACTCCGAACCTGCCCCGTACTCAGGTCGTGGAATTTCACCGAACCGCGGACCCGGGTGAGTGTAGGCCCGTGCTCGTAGGTGAGCATCTTCCGCCGGTCGGGGGCCATGGACATCATCACCATTCCACGTGGCGGCGCCTTCAGGGTTTCTTCACAGGAGCCGGTCTCCAGATCCCAGCGGAGCAGACCGTTCGCGCCGGCGGTGTACAGCGTGGTCTCGTCCACAAACGAAAGGTCCAAGGCGAACCATCCCTCGTAGCCATCGGGGTCATTCGGCTGGTCGAAAACCCGCATCTCACCAGTCTCAAGGTCCCACACCCTCAGCGTCGCCTGGGAATCCGAAACCATGCTGGCCGCCGCCACCAGCCGCCCGCTCGGCGAGGACGCACCACCCTCCCATACGATATCGTTCGCCGGGAAGCCTTCGAGCCGGCGGGGCTCGGCGCCATCGATCGAAAGAACAAAGATACCGTGTCCATACCCCGTGCTCAGAACATGCTCACCCCTGAGGTCGATCGCGAGCCACGTTCGCGCACGCGCGACAAAATCTCGAGGCAGCATCAGATCCACGAATCGGACCCGTTCGCTTCCGGGAAGAGGCCACAAG
>JBDLIO010000681.1:0-2357 GCA_039714865.1 Acidobacteriota bacterium
GGACAGAATAATCAGGATGAAGGACAGGTAGAAGCAACCTGTGGGGACCCATGAGGGCACAATCGTCAGATTGGCCAACAGGACCACGCCGATCGTCACGATATGCATGAAGGTCGTCGCCTTGCCCAGAACAGAAGGCGGAAAACTCCTGATGTCCTCGACCAGATACAGAATCAGCACGACCAGCATGATGAAGAAGTCACGGAAGAGCGCGAGAATTGCAAGCCACAAGGGGATGACCACTGCCTGCCCCATCGGAATCGTCAAAGTGACATAAGCGGTCACCAGCAACAACTTGTCGGCGATCGGATCGAGATAAGCGCCGACGAGCGACTCCATGTCGAAACGACGAGCCATCCAGCCGTCCAGGGCGTCGGTCAATCCAGCGATGATCAGTGTCCACAGGGCCACCATGAAATCGCCCTCGGCCACGGCAATGACAAAGAACGGCACGATAGCCATCCGCATCAAGGTGATGAAGTTCGGCAAGGTCAAGGGCCGCAGGCGCTTTTCGACCTCCGTCCTGATCTTGCCCTTGGTTTTGGCATCGTCAATCATGAGGCTATCCGATTCTTCAGCCACAAGAGCCTCAGGCCCTTGAGAGTCAGATCGGCGTCGATGTGCTCAATCAACTCGGAATGCTCGCCGAAGGCTGCGGCGAGACCCCCGGTCGCCACGACGGTGGCGTGGCCGAGTTCATCAAGAATCCGCCGTGTCACACCATCCACAGCACCGAGATAGCCATAGAAAAGACCGGATTGTATTGAGTCGATGGTCCCCTTGCCGATCACCCGCTCGGGAGGCGCCATCGCCACTTGAGGCAGTTTGGCAGTCTTCGACGACAGCGCGTCCGCCGTCACTCCCGGACCCGGGGCGATTGCCCCACCAAGGTACTCCCCATCTGCCGACACAACCTCCCAAGTCAGTGCCGTCCCGAAATCAAGGACGATGCACGGCCCTCCGTAGATCTCGAATGCGGCGACGGCGTCACAGAGTCTGTCGGCGCCCAGGTCCTGCGGCGTATCAACCAGCAATGGCATATCCGATTGGATTCCGGGCTCGACGAAGAATGCCTGCTGAGCCAGGTATCGCGACACCCCTTCACGCAACCTGGGATCCATAGGAGGCACGACCGACGAAACCGCGACACCCTCCAGGTCGTCCGGCCGAATGCCCTCCCACTCCATAAGTTGCAACAGCCACATCCCGACCTCGTCCGCTGTGCGCTCGGCATGCGTTGTCAACCGCCAGTCGGTTTTCAGATCGTCGCCCTGAAAAAGCCCAACAACTGTGTTGGTGTTTCCAACATCAAGCGTCAGAAGGTAATCGTTCACGCCAAAGCACTCCTTTTCGACCGTCCTTGATTTCATTATCCCTCAAACCGGTCGCATTGTTGGAGACCGAATCATACACGGACCATAGGGTCGGTGAGACAATGTCCCCAGGGTCGGTGAGATAATGTCCCCATGACCGATTTCATCATCAACGGCCCATCCGGTCCCATTGCCGGATCACGCCTCGGCGAAGGCCCCTGCCTGACGCTGATCGCGGGCCTGGGTGCTTCACGCAATCTCTGGGGCGAGTTACCGGCCCTGTTGGCGAAGGTCTTCACCGTTGTCACCCTCGACAACCGGGGTATCGGCGGCTCACGCGAGGGCTTATCCTTCACGGCCGAGGGCGCCGTTGAAGATGTCAGGGCCGTGCTCGACCACCTGGGCTTCAACTCGACGGTCCTTCTGGGCGCCAGCCTCGGCGGCTTGATCGCCTTCAGAACTGCTCTCTCATATCCCGGCCGAGTCAACCGTATGGTTGTCGCATCCACGGCGGCACGTTTGACGACCCACGGACGGCGCTCGATCGGACTGCTGAGAGACATGCTCGAACACTTGCCACCCGAGACATTCGGCCGAGGCCTGATGACTCTGGGTTTCGGCCCGTCCTTCCATCGTCGTCTGCCGGGCTTTGTCGACCAGGCGGCACAGCTCTACGGCCTCGATCCTCTCGATGTTCCGGGGAGCCTGGCTCAGGCGGAGCACATGCTCAAGGGCTGGGACGACCGGAATGCGCTGACGTCACTGCAGATTCCTGCCCTGGTCCTCGCCGGGCAAAGGGACGCCGTCGTCGCCTGGGAAGACACCGCCGAGATCGCCGAAGCCCTGCCGCAGGCTGAGTTCATCAGCGTGCCCGACGCCGGCCACTCGGTCCTCGCCGAAGGCGGGAAGGCCATTTTCGACCGCGTCGTCGATTTCCTGAAAAATCCCTGAGATGGTGGGCCTGGCCGAGAAGCTCCTCAACTCCTGAGTTCTTGGACCCTTGAACCCGCAGGTGTGTTTGACCCCTTCGACCCCTTTGACCTC
>JBDLIO010000682.1:0-2336 GCA_039714865.1 Acidobacteriota bacterium
GGTGGACGGCAGGCGGCGGGAAATCGGGATCCTCCGATCCATTGGTGCCGCCGGGCTCGACGTGGCCCTGCTGTTCCTTACCGAGGCTGCCCTGGTAGGCCTTGGTGGGGGAGTGTTGGGCGCCGTCACCGGTGTTTTCCTTGGGCGTGCCGCAGATGCTCTTTTCTTGGGTGCGGTTCCGGCCCTGCCGTTGATTCCGGAAACGCTTTTCCTGTTCAATCCCGAACTGGTGGCGGCGGTGATTTTCCTGGCGGTTGTGGGTGCGGTGGGAGGCGCTGCCTTCCCGGTGTGGAGGGCGCTGCGGGACCGGCCGGTTGAGATGTTATGACGTGAATGAGAATGCGTCGCGTTACAGTTTACAGCCCTAATTGAGACGATATATAAATAAAAGAGAAATAATTTGACATTGATGATTTGACCCACCTATTGTCATTGCAAGGGTAAAAGCCCAAAGCGTTCGAAAAAGCAAAGGAGGATGTCATGGCTCGGAGGGATCTGTGGGAAGCGCCGTCGATGGAGCCTGTCGGCGAAGGCGTTGATCGAAGAGATTTCACCAAGGTCTGCCTGATGGCGGCCGCAGCGGTGGGCCTGTCGAATTCGGCAGGTCTGAAGATGGCCGAGGCCGCGGAGCAGGGCCTCAAACCATCGGTCATCTGGTTGCACTTCCAGGAGTGCACCGGGTGCACGGAGAGCTTGCTCCGGACATCCGCTCCCGGACTGGCGGAACTGATATTGGACCTGGTGTCTATCGACTACCACGAGACGCTGTTTGCGGCAGCGGGACATCAGATCGAGGACGCACTCCACCAGGCGATGGAGGCCAACGCGGGTAAGCTCATCTGCGTGGTCGAGGGCGCGATCCCAACCAAGGACGACGGTATCTACTGCAAGATCGCCGGCAGAACCGCCATGGATATTCTCCAGGAGGTCGGTTCGAAGGCCGGGGCGATCGTCTCGATCGGATCCTGTGCCTCGTGGGGAGGCATCCCTTCGGCGGCGCCGAATCCGACAGGCGCTGTGGGAGCGCCGGAGATTCTCCCGGACAAAACCGTCGTGACCATCCCGGGCTGTCCGGCCAATCCCTACAATTTCCTCGGTACCGTGCTTCAGTATGCAACCTTCGGAACGCTTCCCGAGTTGGATGACAAGGGCCGTCCGATGTTTGCCTACGGGCGTACGATTCACGAGCACTGTCCCCGGAGGGCGCACTTCGATGCGGGGCGGTTCGCCAGGGTCTACGGCGACGAAGGTCATCGCCTGGGCTATTGCTTGTACGCTCTGGGCTGCAAGGGTCCCGAGACCCATGCCAACTGTTCGGTGATGCATTTCAACGAGACGCCGGGTTGCTGGCCGATCGGCATCGGTCATCCGTGCTTCGGCTGCACGGAAGAGGGCGTCGGCTTCACCAAGTTCGTTCATGAGGCGGCGACGCTTCCTGACGGCGCCCATCCGCCGATCGAACCCGACCACGGCCCGACAAATGCCGGCTGGTACGGGGTCGCTGGACTGGCAGCGGGAGCCGTCATCGGCGCCGGCATGATGGCATCGAAGAAGATCGCGGATGCCGGGGAGGAGGAATCCTCATGACAATGGATCGCCGCAGCCTGCTCAAGGGTGTGGCGGCAGCGGGGGCAGGGGCCGCAGTTACGGCACTGCCCGTTGAGGCTTCCACACCGAAACCGGAGATTCCCCCGGACGCGTTCGGCATGTTGTACGACGCGACGATGTGCATAGGCTGCCGGGCCTGCGTCACGGCCTGCAAAGAGGCCAACGCCATGCCGGGGAATCTCTACAATCCGCCCGAGGATCTTTCGGGTGACACCAAAAACATCATCAAGGTCTGGCATCGGGATCAGGCCGATCAGAGCTACATGAAGGCTCAGTGCATGCACTGCCTTGACCCGGCCTGCGTCCGGGCGTGCATGATCGGCTCGTTCCAGAAGCGCGAGTTCGGCATCGTGACCTGGGATCCGACGAAATGCATCGGCTGCCGCTACTGTCAGGTCGCCTGTCCCTTCACGATTCCGAAATTCCAGTGGGACAAGGCGATGCCGAAGATCATCAAATGCGAACTCTGCAATCATCGCATCAACGACGAGACCAAGAAACCGATGCCCGCCTGTTGCGACATCTGCCCCAAGGAGGCGGTCATCGCCGGGGACTATCGGGAACTTCTCGCCGAGGCCCAGCGCCGGATCGACGAGCATCCGGAGCGTTACTATCCTGCCGGGGCGCCCAAAATTTACGGCGCCGAGGACGGAGGTGGCACTCAGGTGATCTACCTCGCCGGCGTTGATTTCGAGAACCTCGGGTTGCCGGATCTCGGAACGGAGCCT
>JBDLIO010000683.1:0-2335 GCA_039714865.1 Acidobacteriota bacterium
GGCCAGTCCGGATCCTATGGAGAGTCCGAGAACCGTTCCTATCAGGCCGATCACCAGCCCCTGCAGCACGAAGATCCTGGCTGTGCTCCAGGACCTGGGCATCGGCATTGGCCGCGATGAACTCACTGCCGTTGCGTCCGACCTCGATCATCCGGTTGACCGAATTGCAGCCGCCTCCGCCGACTCCGAAGACTTTGATCCGAGCCGGTTCCGGCCGTTCATCGAGCATGATGCACGGTGCCTCGGTGTCGTCGTTGATTGGATTGCCCTCAACAATTTCTCGTGGTTCCGTCATAGTGTCATCAATGTAAATCATTTCCACCTCCAAATTCAAAGATTTCTCCGAGAGCGCTCCGCAATCGGTTAAAAATTCCGCCCTCGAGCTGTTTCCGTGTCAGGGGTCCTTGCCTTCTCTGATGAGCCAGCCGGATCAGGCCGCAAGCGACGGCCCACTCCGGGCCGGCGACCGGCTCAACTTCGCCCGCCAGGTTCCGCGGTCGTCCGATCCTCGCGTGATGGGCGAAGATGGCCTCGGCGACCTCATCCATGCCGTCAAGGCGCGCGCCCCCGCCGGTCAAAATGACGCCGGCCCGTGGGGTCCGATCCATTTCCAGTTCGGAGAGGTTCTTGGCGATGCCGACGAAGAGCTCGTGGGCCCTCTCGTACAGGATGTGGGCCGCCAGCCGGCCGTCGGCAATTTGATTGCCGTGACCGCCAAGGGTCGGAACCTCGATTCCGAGCAGATCGAGGTCATGCCGGTCCATTGAGACACCGACGGAACGCTTGATCAACTCGGCGCCTTCGGTATTGGTCTTCATCACGGTGGCGATGTCGGCGACGAAATGCCGACCGCCGATGGGGTAGGTCCCGCTGGCAAGTACGATGCCCTCGCTCCATACGACCCACTCGCTGGTGGCGTGCCCGATATCGATCAGCATGCAGCCAAGTTCCTTCTCGTCGGGGGACAGGACTGCCTCGGCGGCTGCCAGAGGTTCGTACTGGAGACTGGTCACGGCGATGGAGGCCTGGTTGACGGTCTGCTCCAGTGAGTCGACGTGGGCCCTGGGCGTGAAGAGCACATAGGCAGAGGCTTCCAGGATGCTGCCGGCCATGCCTTCCGGATTCTCGATGCCGGGCTGTCCGTCAAGGGCGTATCCGCACTCGATGATATCCAGGACTTTGTAATCTTCCGGGATCATGACGTCGGCACACCGGGACAACGCCAAATTGACGTCACCGGTACACACCGTGTGGTTACGTCCGGTGATCGGAGTGGAGGCGCAGGAGGGTTTTCCCACCACGTGCGCGCCCCCGAGCGCGACTACGGCATGTTCCACCGGCACCGAGGCCATCGCTTCGGCTTCTTCGGCGGCGATTCGAACGGCGGCGGTCACATCTTCGAGTTTGGCGATGATGCCCTTGCGGGCGCCGTCGTGGCGGGCTTCGCCACAGCCCTTGACAACCAGCCGATGCGGCTCCGGAGCTGCGACGACCACCTTGACCGTCGAGGAACCGACGTCAATGCCGACCAGGGGACGATCGTCACTCATCCCGTCCTCCTGATGACAACGCGGTTGCCGAAGCGAAGGTCGGCCCAGGCGGGCGCCTGGCCGTTGAGGGCTGCTCGATGCCACCACTGTTCCGATGGGCTCCCCTGGGGCAATACTCTGACGACCGAGGGTGTTTCCGGGTGGACGTGGTCTCCGATGGTCACTTCGTAGTCCGAGGGGGTGATCTTCCGAATGGATACCAGGTGACCGATCGTGCCGTCGCACAAGCGTGTGCCGGTGGCCAGTGCGGATCGAAGTTCGACCTCGCCGAGGTCGAAGTTCTCGAGGACGGGGAACCGGGGTTCGGAGAGGCGGCGGCTCAAGGCTCCATTGCAGGTGACGCCTCGCCATGCCCTGCCCAGTGGAACCTATGCGCAGATCTCGTCGGGAAGGGCTTGAATGCGAAGCGTTGCGGGAAGTTTGAGTTCAACGCCGACACCGGTGATGCCCGGCCAGCGTTCGACGTCCTGACGAATTCTCTCGAGATCCAGGGAGGGTATCCAGCGGCCGGTCAGACTTTCCAGGTTGACGACGGCCGATGGTGGAAGGCCTTGACATGAAGTGACCTCGACGGCTGTGAGACGCCAGCCTGCCAACAGTATTCCCGCCCCAATGAAGACCGCGGTGAAGGTGCCGACCTGAAGCCACCATCTGATCGGGCGCCGTGTCCGAGGGCTGGGCGCCTGAGGGGCTGGGCGAAGGCTGGCAGGGAGGAAGGCGTCGGGGGCGCTCATGAAGCGGCCTCCATCCAGTCTTTCGCCACGCGATCGACATTTCCGGCGCCC